>CAXTYP010000162.1:0-4831 GCA_964248435.1 uncultured Acidobacteriaceae bacterium
GCAGGATGACTGGAAGATCACGCCCAGGCTCACGCTCAATTTCGGCCTGCGCTACGAGCTGCACCCGCCGCTCAAGGAGATCCACTACGACACCGCCGCGTTTGACCCCAACTACAACAGCGGCGGCGTCCACGGCGCGGTCGTCGTTCCCAACGCCCAGGCGCTGACCTACACCGACCCGGACTTTGCCGCTTCCATCGCGCCGACGCCGATCCTGACCGCCGCGCAGGACAACCTGCCTGAAAAGCTGCGCTACACCGCGCTCGGAGATTGGGGTCCGCGCATCGGCTTTGCCTGGCGGCCGCTGCGCAACGACAAGACCGTTATTCGCGGCGGGTGGGGTAACTTTATCGAGTCGCCACTTGGCTTTTCACTCGTCTCCGGCTGGAGCGTCCACGCCAGCTTTGTGCCTTATTACCAGAACGATTTCGGCAGCAACGGTGCCCCGCTGCTCTCGTTTCCCAGCCCTTTTCCGGCCGTTCGAGCCACCCAGGGCGCGGCCAGTTTTGAGTACGCTTTTCCCATTCACTACAAAGACCCATCCGTCCAGCAATGGAACCTGACCTTTGAACAGGACCTCGGCTTTGGCACCGGCCTGCGGCTCTCGTACATCGGCTCGCACGGCAAAAATCTTGAAGAGTTCGAAGACCTGAACCAGGTCCAACCCAACACGGTGGGCTACGCGGTCGCGTCGCAACACCTCGCATATCCCAACTGGCAGATCATCCAAAGCGTCGCCAACCTGGGCATCAGCAACTACAACGCCTTTTTCGCGGTCGTCGACAAGCGCTTCTCGCACGGGCTTGAGTTCAACGGCTCCTACGCTTTTACGCGCGACCTGTCGGACGAAGCCGGTGCTGTTCCAACCAGCCTGGTCGCCGCCGGGGGCAACTACCTGAGCAACCGCTTTGACCCCATGCTTGACTACGGCAACGTCACCTACGACCGGCGGCACCGGTTTCTCCTGAGCGGGCTTTACAGCTTGCCGTTCGGTCGCGGCCAGGCGCTTCTTTCAAGCAGCAGCCGAGCCGTCTCCGCCGTGGTTGGCGGCTGGCAGCTGGGCGGCATTTTTATCTGGCAGAGCGGTCCGTTTCTGACACCCTATGAGGAGTCCGACGACCCGGCCGGCACCAACGAGGTCACCACCGTAGGCTTCACGCGAGCCGATCGCGTTCCGGGCCAGCCTCTTTATGCCAAGGGCAACGCAAACGGCAGCCCGGTCTTTCTCAACCCCGTGGCGTTCGCCCTGCCGGGCAACAACATCGGCCGTTTCGGCAACGCCGGCGTCGGCTCGCTGGTTGGGCCCGGCACTGTCAACACGTCCCTTTCCCTGCTGAAATCCGTCAGCCTGACCGAGGCCGCCCGGCTTGAGCTCGGCATCTCCTCGGCCAACCTGTTCAACCATCGCAACTACGCCCCGCCCAACACCGAGCTCGACACCAGCTCCTACGGCGAAAGCTCCGCGCTGCAAACCGCCGAAGGCGCGGGTCCCCGCACCGTCCAGCTCACGGGACGCATCAGCTTTTAGCCGCTGCTTTGAGCTGGGCGGAAAAGAAGCGATGCTCGTCGCGAAGCAACGGACAAGTACTTGAAGGCTATGCGGCCTGCTTCAGCAAGGTCCGCGCCGCGACCATGACACGCCGCCACGCCAACACCGCGTAACCACCCTTGCGTCGCCAGGTCCGCGCCCTTTTGGCTCGCAGCGACTCGCCCCCATGCTGCCATGGAAACTCTCGCCGCTCCGTACGAAGTCGCCGAGGATTCTCAAACACCAGGATGTAGGCGTAGCGCGGAGCGTCCGAATGGTTCGCGCCTGCGCCATGCACCGTTCGACCGGTGTGCACCGTGCACGCCCCTGTTTCGAGCGGGCACAGGACCGCATCCTTCGGGTCAAAGCCGTCGACACACTCATACACGTGCACCCGGGGATCGTTATTGGGCGAACCATGCGGCAGCACTTCCGTAGCCTTGGAAGTAGGCCCGGGAATGAACTGCATGCAGCCATTGTTCGCGTCCACTGGCTGCAGCGGCACCCAGATACTGATCTCGTCGTAATGAAACATGGGATCGTGAAAGGCTTCATCCTGGTGCCACGGTGTCACCGCGCCGTCGTGCGCCGGCTTTTTTATGACGTGGTCGAAAAGGAAGCGGGCTGCGGGCCCAAGCAGTTCGCGTGCCAGCTCGTGCGCATTGCGAAACACCTCCGTGTCCCCAAGCGCCGGAGCAAAGGTACGTGGTGCCAGGATCTGCGGCAGCTTCGGCGCTCCGTCTTGGGTTTCGACGCCGGCCATGTCGAACTGGCGGCCTTCGCTGAAGCCCACCCTGCGCTCAAACAAGGGTTCCACGAGTGCACGCACCCGCGCCACACCTTTTGTGCTTGTGATGCCTCGAACCACCAGGAAACCTTTACGCGCCAGGTCTGCACGATCCCGTGCACTACAAAATGCATATCCAGGCTCCGCCGCTCGCTCCGCCTCTTGCACCGCCCCTTGCTCTTGCGGCACTGCCAACATCTCTGCTTGCGCCATCATGAACGTCTTCGCTCCTTGGACTTATCCTTACAAGAATCTCCTTCCTTTGATGACTCTTTGTGTAACATCGAAAGCCATCAGCTTTTGCTTTTACAGCAACCCCATCCGCTGGTAATCCGCACGCATATCAGCGCGAATCGCCCCAATCTGGGTCCAGAACCACACCGCGCCCATGCAGCAAACCGCGCCCGTCAGTTGCACGGTATGCGGCGCGCCAATCGCGTGCGCCAGCGCCCCGGCCAGCAGGCTGCCGAACGGTGCCATGCCCACAAACGCCATGGTGTAGTAGCTCATCACGCGGCCGCGCTTATCCTCGGGCGCCAACGTCTGAATGATGGTGTTACTGCCTGTGAGCCCTTGCATCATGCCCCAGCCCACCACCACCATCAGTGCCATCGACAACCACATCGTGTGCGAAAAGCCAAACCCGATCAGCCCCAGCCCAAACACCACCGCGCCCACTGGCAGCAGCCGCAGCAGCCCCTTGACCGAGCGCCGCAGCACCAGCGTGATCGCCGAAATCATCGAGCCTACCCCGGCCGCGCCCATCAGGAAGCCCATCGTATGCGCGCCGCCATGCAGCACCTTTCCGGCGAAAAGCGGCATCAGCACGGTGTAGGGCCAGCCCATCAGGCTCAGGATCGCAAACAGCGTCAGGATGCTGCGAATGGGCCGGTGGCCCGAAACATAGACCCAGCCTTCGCGCAGCTGCGCCGCCATGCCGGCCACCGCGCGCGTCGTTGTCAGTGCCGTGATCCGCATCATCAACAGCGACACAATCACCGCGATGTAGCTCACGCCGTCGATCAAAAAACACCAGCCTTCACTCGACGCCGCGATCACCACACCGGCGAGCGCAGGCCCCACCAGCCGTGTGGCATTCACCATCGACGAGTTCAGCGCGATCGCATTCTGCAGGTCCCCTCGGTCATCCACCACCTGTGCCAGAAACGACTGCCGCACCGGCATATCGAATGCGTTCACAATGCCCTGCAATACACTCAGCCCGATCACTTCGCCTATCGTGATGCGGTGCGAAAGCGTCAGCCAAGCCAGAGCAAGCGACTGCAGCATCGCGGCCACCTGAGTCGCGATTAGCACCTTGTGGCGGTCCATGCGATCCACCAGCACGCCCGCGAACGGTGCCAGCAAAAACGTCGGGATCTGCCCGGCGAAGCCGACCGTGCCCAGCATCAGCGCCGAGCCGGTCAGCCGGTACACCAGCCACGAGGTCGCAATGCGCGTCATCCACGTGCCCACCAGCGACACGCTTTGTCCCGAAAAGAAGAGACGGAAGTTGCGCCCGCGCAGGGCTCGCCACGTGTGCGCGTAGCCGCCTTTCGCGGGCGCGGCTTGAGGGATCGGACTGGACGTTGCCATGGTTCCTCGCCTCGGCTAGTGTGCCGCGATCTCCTGCTTTTGTCCGGCGCGCGGATCATTGCGCTTCAGCAGGAAAGTCAGCGGCACCATCACAATCGCCGCCACGCCCAGGATCCAGAACACATCCACATACGCGAGCACCGTTGCCTGCGACTGCAGCTGCTGCAGCACTTCGCCATTGGCCAGGTGCCCGGCATTGGCCGCGCCCACTTTTAAGTCAAAGCTGCCCTGGTACATCCCCTGCACCCTTTGGTAGTTCATGCCGGACGGTGTCACGTACTTCAGCAGCTGGTTCTGGTGGAACTGTCCGCGCTGCGTCACCTCGGCATTGGTCAGCGAGATCAGGATCGATCCGCCGATGTTGCGCACGAAATTGATCAACCCCGAAATCTGGTTCGACTTTTCCCTTGGCAACCCGAAATACGCCGCCGTGGTGATCGAGATAAATACAAACGGGATGGAAATGATCTGCCACACGCGCATCCACGACGCGGTATGGAACGAAATGCCCAGGTTCAGGTGTGTGGCCGTGTAGTAGTACGCAAACACAAACATGCAAAAGCCGAACGCAATAATGTTCCGCGCGGGGAAGCGCGAAACCGCCTGCCCGGCCAGCGGCATGACAAACAACAAGGAGATACCGCCGCCCGTCAGGGACAAACCGGCCAGGTACGCCGTATACCCCACCTGCGCCTGCAAAAACTGCGGCTGCAGCACCGTGGTCGCATTCAGCAAGCCGCCGGTCAGCAGCATCAGGAAGCAGCACACCGCGAAGTTGCGACTCTTCAAGAGCCGCAGTTCAATCAGCGGCAGCTTCGCACCCCACCACTCCCACACGATCAGACCGATAAAGGAGATCGCGAAAATCGCTCCAAACCACTGGATAAAGTGCGAGCCGAACCAGTCCTTCTCTTCACCCT
>CAXTYP010000162.1:4931-6111 GCA_964248435.1 uncultured Acidobacteriaceae bacterium
ATCGCTCCAAACCACTGGATAAAGTGCGAGCCGAACCAGTCCTTCTCTTCACCCTTGTCGAGCGTCACCTGCAGCGCGCCCATCGAGATCGCCAGAAATGAAAAGCCGATATAGTCCACCCGAAAGAAGTTCTTCAAGTCCGAGCCGATCCACGGGGGATCTTCGACCATGCGGTTGGTGAGATAAAGGGCAAGGATGCCGACCGGGATGTTGATGTAGAAGATCCATCGCCAGCTGTAGCTGTCCGTCAGATAGCCGCCGATGGTCGGGCCGATGGACGGCGCAAGCACCGCGACCAGTCCGTACAGCGCAAACGCCAGGCCTCGCTTCGAGGGCTCAAACGAGTCGGCCATGATCGCCTGCGCCATCGGCTGCAGCCCGCCGCCGCCAGCGCCCTGCACCACCCGGCACAGCAGCAGCACCCCCAGCGATGGGGCAATGCCGCACAAAAACGACGCAGCCGTGAAAATCACGATGCAGGTCATAAAGAACCGCTTGCGCCCCAGCACGCTCGAAGCCCAGCCGCCCATCGGCAGCACAATCGCGTTTGAGACCAGGTACGAGGTCAGCACCCAGGTGCTTTCGTCGTTGCTTGCGCCCAGTGAGCCCGCGATATACGGCAGCGCCACGTTGGCAATGGACGTGTCGAGCACTTCCATAAACGCGGCCAGCGCCACCGTCGCCGCAATCAGCCACGGGTTGACCTTTGGTTTCCAACTTGCGTCGTATCCGCCCGGCATTCACGCTCCTGCTCTGTTTTTTGTTCCCGTTTGTAGATGCGCGAGCCAACGGCCGGACGCGTTTTCTTCGCCTGCCCCTTTGATCTGACGGTCCTGCTACCTGAAGTAATCGCCCTAACCGGGCGCCCCGCGCCGGCTCACAGGTGCTCGCCCAAAAACGCAAGCGTCCGGCCCCAGGCCTCGTTTGCCGCCGCCGGGGCGTAGCTGCCCCGCTCGTCGCAGTTGAAGCCATGCCCCGCGTCGTAAACATAGACGGGCACCGCAGGGTGCCTGGCCCGGATGGCAGCCACATCGCTCATGGGAATGTGATCGTCATGTTCGCCGAAGTGCAGCAGGATCGGCGCTTTCGGCTCCATTCCGTTCATCTTCGCGATCATGCCGCCGTAGTAGCCCACCGCCGCGCTGACCGGCATCTTGGCCGCGGCCAGCCAGGCCACGCT
>CAXTYP010000163.1:0-6100 GCA_964248435.1 uncultured Acidobacteriaceae bacterium
TCAAAACCGCCGAAGTCGAAGGGCACCCCTCCGCGGCCGGCGCCCGCACCGGTTCCGTACGCCGGGCCGTAGCCTCCGCGCGCCGCTGCTTCGGCCTGGGCCGGGTCAATCCCGTCCGAGTAGAACCCCAGCTGGTCAAACACCTTGCGCTTCTTCTCGTCACTCAGGATGTCGTTGGCTTCGGAGATCTCCTTGAATTTTTCTTCCGCTTTTTTGTTGTTCGGATTCACATCCGGGTGGTACTTGCGCGCGAGCTTGCGGAACGCTTTCCGGATCTCTTCCGGCGTCGCCGCCTTTTTCACGCCCAGTGCGCCGTAGTAGTCCTTTTGCTGCGGCATCGTCGCCATCTTCAGTCTTTCTGGCAAACGGGGCACCAATATACGGTGCGGCCTGCCATGGTCTTGCTTCTGATCTCGGTCTCACACACCCGGCAAGGCTTCCCTTGCCGCCGGTACACGTAGTGCACTTCTTCCTTCAGCGCCAGCCCGCGTGGGTGTGGCCTGTCCTGCGGCCGGGTCGTGACCATGCGCCGGTCTTCCATGCCGTCGCGCATCAATCTCCCTGTATCCTTCCACAACGCCTTTAGCTCCACCGCGCTTACCTCGCGCCCGGGCCTGTCGGGGCAGATGCGGGCGCGAAACAACAACTCCGCCCTGTAGATATTGCCGATCCCACTCACGACGGATTGATCCATCAGTAAGACCCCTATCGGCGTTTTTCGATTTCCAATCAGGGCAAAAACAGCTTGGGGGTCCGCTCCGTCCCGAAGTGGGTCTGGCCCGATCCTCGCATCCAGCGCCGCCCACTCCTTGTCTGAAAAAATGCGGCAATCCGTCGGGCCCCGCAGCTCCAGCCAGTCGGTCTTGGTCCACATCCGGAACCGAAGCGCGCCTTTCGGCTCGGGCATGGGCTGCTCACCCTCCCAAAAGTCACCGAACTGGCCCAGGTGGACGTGCACCGTCAGGTCGCGCCCAAACCGGTAGCCGAGGTGCTTACCCAGGGCCTTGACCTCCAGCAGCCTGCGCCCGTCCAGCAGTTCCGCATCCGGGAAGCCCCCGTTGGGCGAGTCCACCCGCACCTTTTTGCCGGCAAAAGCCGCCGCCTGGCGCCGAGCGAAGCGGTGGATCTCGTGGCCCTCAGGCATGCCGGATGACCCTCACCTTGCGGCGGCTCCGCATCAGCGCATCGCCTCCATGGCCTGCAAAATCGCGTCCTTCGCTTTCCTCGCAATGCCGGGGCAGGCATATCGATAGGCCGTTTCCCGAACACTTTCGCGAGAAGGCAGCGCTCCCGGCTGATCCACCACGGCCTGCATCAGGATCGTCAGGCGATCGACATCCCCCACCGGGAACAACCATCCATTCCGCCCTTCCTGGATGATCTCCGAAGGGCCGCTTTTGCAGTCGCTGCTGATACAGGGCACCCCACGCGCGAGCGCTTCGAGGAGGACCATCGGGAAGCCTTCACGGTCCGACGGCATGACCAGCGCGGAGGCCGAACCGGCCGCCGCCCATGCATCCTCCTGCCAGCCCATCCAGCTCACGCGATCATTGAGCCCCAGTTTCGCGGCATACTCTTTCAGCTGCGGCTCGTACTCCGGCCGTGCGTCCGGGGCCGCGCCGACGAGCTTGAGACGCCACTCTCCCTTTAACCGCGATGCCGCGGTCAGAAGGTCGTTCACCCGCTTGTGGTCGTTCCACGTCAGTCGCCCGACATACAAAAACTCGGCGGTTTCAGGACGGGTCATCAGCGCGGACCCGTCCACATCCACCGCGTTGAAGATGGTAGAAATCCGGTCCTTGTGCGCGGGAAGAAAGGCCCCAAGATCCTCCGCAATCGTTCCGCTGATGGCGAGGTGCAGGTCAGCTTCCGTGAGTTTTTCTTTCATCCGCAACTGCTTCAAGGGAAAGTGGATCCACGAAGCCAGGGGCAACCCGCGCCGGCGCAACAGCTTGCGTCCAAACGAGGCCATTCGCAGCGATGTCACGTCCGAACAGATCACGGCGTCGGGCTTCCAGGAGTTCAGCGCCTGCGCCGGACCGTATGCATACTGAATAAACCTCGAGAGGCGGCTGTCCTGGGGGCTGCCAAAATAGGTACAAGGTACGCCCTCCAGCCATACGTGGTCGTAGCTGCCCCCGAACAGGAAAAGATGCGTTTCGTCGCCCAGGGCGTTAAACCCGGTCATCAGGTTCCTGGTTGCCGATTCCATGCCGCCGTGCCCTGAAACTGTCGGGCTAAAAAAAGCAATCCTCACAAGCGCTCCCTGGGCATCAAGATCCGACCTGTTTCCCGCTCGGCAAACGTCAGTTCCAGACCGTGTTCACCGGCACGGCTTCCATCGTCCACAACATATCCGGCTGTGCCTGGCGCATCTGCTTGACAAAGCTTTCCGCTTCCACCCGAGACGCGAACAGCATCTTGTTGTAGACCTGCCCTGCGCGTAGCTGTTCACACTGCCAAACTGTGTTGGTTGTCATCCCTGTTCACCTTTCAGGCCGGTCTGGCCGAAACGGACCGCCTTTGATACAAACCCACTCAAGTTTCGAGAGTTGCGTCGTGTAGGTACGGGCAGTTGCGGGGCAGCTCGCCAGCCACTCGAGCGCCCCGCAACTCACTCAGCCCAAGGCAGGAGCGCATCGCGCTCCGCCCCGCTTTTACGCCGAAGGCATGGTTACCCGGCCGGCCAGGACCTAGTGCTTGGGTTCGACGTCGACGTACTCGGCGTCGATCACGCCCTCGTCCGCTTTCGCCGTGCCATGGTCCGCAGTGCCCGCGCTCGCCCCGTTGAAGGGTGCGCCTTCAAACGGTGCGCCGCCGCCCTGGGGAGCCGCCTTGTACATCGCTTCGGCCAGCTTGTGCGAGGCTGCCGTGAGCTTTTCGTGCTCGCTCTTCAACTCGCTCGCGCCTGGGCTGCCGGCCAGCACCGTCTTGGCCGATTCCAGAGCCGACTCGACCTCGGTCTTCTCGTTCGCCGGAACCTTGTCAGCCGAGTCGCGCAGCATCTTCTCGATGTTGTAGACCATCGAGTCAAGCCCGTTGCGCGCTTCGATCTGCTCACGCGCTTCCTTGTCCTCGGAGGCATGCGCTTCGGCTTCCTTCGCCATCCGCTCTACCTCTTCCTTGCTCAGACCGGAGGAGGACGTAATCGTCACCTTCTGGTCCTTGCCGGTGGCGTTGTCCTTGGCCGTTACGTTCAGAATGCCGTTCGCATCGATGTCAAAGGTGACCTCGATCTGCGGCACGCCACGCGGAGCTGGCGGAATGCCCGACAGCTTGAACTTGGCCAGGGTGCGGTTCTGCGACGCCATCGGGCGCTCGCCCTGCAGCACGTGAACCTCAACCTCGGTCTGCGAATCCGACGCCGTCGAAAACGTTTCCGTCTTCTTGGTCGGGATCGTCGTGTTGCGAGGGATCATCGGCGTCGCCACCGAGCCCATGGTTTCAATCGCAAGCGTCAGCGGGGTCACGTCGAGCAGCAGCAGGTCCTTCACGTCGCCCGACAACACACCAGCCTGCACGGCCGCGCCGATTGCCACCACTTCGTCCGGGTTGACGCCCTTGTGGGGCTCCTTGCCGAACAGCCCCTTGACCAGCTCCTGGATCTTGGGCATGCGGGTTTGGCCGCCGACCAGCACTACTTCGTCAATCTGCGCCGCCGTCACGCCGGCATCGGCCATCGCCTTCTTGCAGGGCTCGAGCGAACGCTGGAGAATGTCGTCCACCAGCTGCTCCAGCTTGGCGCGCGAAAGCTTCTCGACCAGGTGCTTCGGCCCGCTCGCGTCCGCCGTCACGAACGGGAGGTTGATCTCGGTTTCCATCGCCGTCGACAGCTCGATCTTTGCGCGCTCGGCTGCGTCCTTCAACCGCTGCAAGGCCATCTCGTTGCCCTTGGCGCGGAGGTCGAGGCCTTCCTTGCGCTTGAACTCGTCGATCAGCCAGTCCACAATCTTCTGATCGATGTTGTCGCCGCCCAGGTGGGTGTCGCCGTTGGTCGCCTTCACTTCGATAATGCCGTCGCCGACTTCCAGGATCGACACGTCGAACGTGCCGCCGCCGAAGTCATAGACCGCGATTGTCTCGTCCTTTTTCTTGTCGAGTCCATAGGCCAACGCTGCCGCCGTGGGCTCGTTCACAATGCGCTTCACATCAAGGCCCGCGATCCGGCCCGCATCCTTGGTCGCCTGGCGCTGCGCGTCGTTGAAGTACGCCGGCACCGTGATGACGGCTTCAGTCACCGAACCGCCCAGGTAGTCTTCGGCCGCCTTTTTCAGCTTTTGCAGGATCATCGCCGAAACCTCGGGCGGGGTGTAGTCCTTGCCCTGCGCCTCGACCACGAGGTGATCGCCCTGACCCTTCACCTTGTACGGCACCATCTTCATCTCGTCGTTGACTTCGTTGCCGCGACGACCCATGAAGCGCTTGATGGAGTACACCGTGTTTTCAGGGTTGGTGATCGCCTGCCGCTTGGCCACCTGCCCCACCAGCCGCTCGCCGCTTTTGGTGAATCCAACCACCGAGGGGGTCGTACGACCGCCTTCCTCGTTGGCGATCACCTTGGGCTCGCCGCCTTCCATCACCGCGACCACCGAGTTGGTGGTTCCCAGATCGATACCAATAATCTTTGCCATTGCTCTTTGTCCCTCGCCGTGGATCGCTCTAACTGCCCTCTCAGAATCTCACTTGAGTGCCTTGTTGTCAACTTATCTGATGAGGAAAGATGAAAAATGTTGCGGGCGAGACCCCGCCCAAATGAGATCTCCTGCCCAGCATCTTTCCTCTGCCGCTTGAAGTCCTTAGTGGTGGGCTCACCGGTATGCCGGACGGTAATCCGCTTCCTCACTCCCAGCTTTGCCGCGTCTGAATTCAACCACGTGGGGCAACAAGCGCTGCTTAGGCATGGGTGGATGTATTCCGGTGGCTGGCGCTGATCTGCTTTGCGTGTAGAGGCGTGGCCTGGTTCTTAAAAAAGGTAGAACCGGGCAACCGGGCCGAGGGCCCTCACTCGGGGTGCCGCCCGCACCATACGGCCTCGTTCCAGAAGGCCACCGGGCGATGGTACTGAAATTTGCGGACGAATGACCCCCAAGCGGTTTTTTGGCGTCCTAATCCCTAGCAGGACGCGTTTCTGTGTTGAAGCAAGAAAAGACAATCAACTATCCCGGGCGCGAGTAGAAGGGTGTTGTCCATACCGGCAAATCAACTTCTCGCATCCTGAAAAGGTGACCTCCCCTGGCACTCAAACAACAAACAGCAATCATTATCGGAGCCGGGCCGGCCGGTTTGACCGCCGCGCTCGAGTTCTGCCGACGTTCCGCCATCCAGCCCATTGTGCTCGAGGCAAGCCGTCGTATCGGCGGCATCTCCTGCACGATCCGCTACAACGGCAATCGCATTGACATCGGGGGCCACCGCTTCTTCTCGAAATCGGACCGGGTCATGGACTGGTGGACCTCCCTGATGCCGATCGTGGGTGAAAACTCGGAAGGCGAGTTCGCGATCAAGTACCAGAACCGGGAGCATACCGTTCGCAACCCCGTGAGCGATCGGGCGCCCGGCACAACCGACCCCGATTGCGTGATGCTGGTGCGGCCGCGCAAAAGCCGCATTTACTTTTTGCGCTCCTTTTTCGATTACCCGCTTTCCTTGTCGGGTGCGACGCTGGGGCGTTTGGGCTTGCTCCGAACGCTCAAGATCGGGTTTTCGTACCTCAAGGCCCGCTTGTTCCCCCGCAACAACGAAAAGACGCTCGAGGACTTCCTGATTAATCGCTTCGGGACCGAGTTGTACCTGACGTTTTTCAAAAGCTACACCGAAAAAGTATGGGGCGTGCCCTGCGAGCAGATCTCGGCCGCCTGGGGCGCGCAGCGCATCAAGGGGCTGTCCCTTCGCACGGCGGTGGCGCACTTTCTAAAAAAAGCCTCCACGCGCAAAAAAGGGGGGCCGCCGGGAACCGGCAAAGCCGACATCGCGCAGAAAAACACGGAAACATCACTGATCGAGCAGTTTCTGTACCCAAAATATGGACCAGGGCAGCTTTGGGAACATGTCGCGGACCTGGTCCAGCAGCAGGGTGGCAAGCTGCGCCTGGGCTGGCGCG
>CAXTYP010000164.1:0-6067 GCA_964248435.1 uncultured Acidobacteriaceae bacterium
CACCGGTTTGCCGTTCTTGGTGATCAGTACAGACTCATGCTTCGAGCTCACCTCGTCCATCAATGCCAAACATTTCGCCTTGAAAACTCCCGCCGCAACTGTTTGCATTCCCACCCCACATTATGGTCATCCTACCATGGTCATATTTCACACGTTTATCAGCGCCAACTCTGCGGTAGAATGCAGCCCATGGAGCAGTTCGCCCGCTTCGGCGTCCACCTACTTGAAGTCTGCTTCTTTCTTGGGGCAGCCGGCTCCGTGGCCGTCGTGCTTTTCTCGTTCGTCTCCGACGTGAAAGATCTTCTTCCGTCCAATGAAGGAGAAGACGCCTGAGCCCTGACGTGAGCCCTGACCTGACAGCCGACATGGCAGCCGACCCTGACCCCCCGCATTTATCTCCGGAGCGTCCCGGGCCCAGCGCTTCATGAGCACAACTTTCACTCCTTCAACCACTGTCAATGCCCCCGGGATGGGCAGCAACAACCGTGTTCGCCTGGTGGTGGCGTCCTCGGTCATGCTCACCTTTATTTCGTTTTGGCGCGCCGCGGCCGTGGTGCTCAACGATCTCGCCTCGTCTGCCTTTTACGCCGGCGGCATCGCCGAAGAAGCCGTTGGCAAGTCCGCTCCCTGGTTCATCCTCGGCGTCATGGTTTTCGCTTTCGCGGTTCGCAAGGTTTATGTCGAAAGCTGCTCCATGTTTACCCGCGGGGGCGTGTACCGCGTGGTCAAGGAGGCGCTCGGCGGTACCTTCGCCAAGCTGAGCGTGTCCGCGCTCATGTTCGACTACATCCTTACGGGGCCAATCTCCGGTGTGTCCGCCGGCCAATATGTCACCGGGCTGCTCGACGAGCTGCTGCAGGTCGGGGCCACGCACAACTGGCTGCCTCCGGCGCTGCTCGCCGCGCCGCACACCGCGCGCCAGCTTCCGACGGATGGAACGTCCGCGGTCTTCTGCATCATCGTCACCGTCTTTTACTGGTGGGAAAACACGAAAGGGATCAAGGAGTCGACCGGCAAGGCGCTTGAAGTGATGAAGATCACGACGGTGATGGTTGTCATCCTGCTGGTCTGGGGTTTCTTCACCGTGCTGCACAACGGCAGCCATCTGCCCCCGGCACCCGTGCCGCGCAACCTTCACTTCTCGCACAACGCGCTCGGGTTTCTGAACGGCACCCAGTTCGCCGGCGCCCTGGGCCTGTTCGGCATCATCATGGCCTTTGGCCACTCCGTGCTGGCCATGAGCGGCGAAGAAACGCTGGCCCAGGTCAACCGCGAGATCGAGCACCCCAAGCTCAAAAATCTCAAGCGAGCCGCCACCGTCATTGCCATTTACACCTTCTGCTTCACGGGGCTGGTTTCCCTGCTCGCCGTCATGATCATTCCAGACGCGGTGCGCATCCCCGTTTACCGCGACAACCTGATCTCGGGTTTGGCCATGAACATGGTCGGCCCCATGACGCTGCGCATCATCTTTCGCGTTTTCGTGGTGGTGGTCGGCTTCCTGATCCTGTCCGGGGCCATCAATACGTCCATCATCGGGTCGACCGGCGTGCTGATGCGTATCGCCGAGGACGGCGTGCTCACCGACTGGTTCCGCAAGCCGCACCGCCGCTTCGGCACCTCGTTCCGCATCGTCAACCTGGTGGTTGTGCTCCAGCTGTTCACCATCCTCGTCACGCGCGGCAACGTCATCGCGCTGGGCGAGGCGTATGCCTTCGGTGTGATCTGGAGTTTCACTTTCAATGCGCTGGCCATGCTCGTGCTGCGCTGGAAATATAAGGGTGAGCGAGGCTGGAAAGTCCCGATCAATATCCGTTTCACCTTGCGCGGGGTGGAGCGTGAATTGCCGATCGGCCTCCTTTGTGTGTTCCTGGTCCTGCTGACGACCGCGCTGACCAACCTGCTCACCAAGCGGGTCGCCACGGTCAGCGGCATCATTTTTTCGCTCGCCTTTTTCATCATCTTCACCATCTCCGAGCGGCAAAACTCAAAGCGTCAACAGTTTGCCGCCAAGCAGATGAAGGAGCATTTTCAGCTCGAACACGAAGAAAATATCGGACGCGAAAACCTCCAGCTCAAACGCGGCGGCGTCCTGGTTACCATCTCCGACCCGTCACGCGCCGCGGCGCTCAAGTGGGCGCTGGCCCACACCGACACCGACGACCAGGATGTTGTTGTGCTGCGCGCCCGCATGGTCGGCGCCGGCGGCCCCGAGTATCTCGATCCCTCCGAGCAGTCCTTCTCGGACCACGAGCAGATGCTCTTTACCAAGGCCGTTTCAGTCGCCGAAAGTTTTGGCAAACACATCTCGCTGCTGGTCGTACCGGCCGCTGATATCTTTGTCGCGCTCGTGCAGACCGCTATCTCGCTCGAGGTCACGACCCTGGTCTCCGGGCTTTCCTCCACCATGACGGCCAACGAGCAGGCCTACCAGATCGGGCACGCGTGGGAAAACCTGCCCGAGCCCAAGCAGCACCTCACCTATGTCATCGTCACGCCCGACGGACAGGCGACCAACTTCCACATCGGTCCTCATGCGCCGCAGCTCGGCGGCGACGACGTCCACCTGGTGCACCGTTTGTGGCTCAATATCTCCCGAGACCCCGCCTTCACCAACCTCCACCACTCCGATATTGTGACATATGCGCTGACCCGGCTGGCGTCGGACTACGCCCGCGACAAGACCGGTATTCTGAACGAACTGCGCCGGTTTGAGGGCCGAACCAGCGTGAACACCGCTCCCTCGCTGCGCACCCCGGTGGCCACTGAAACCGCCAACATGCCCATGCGCGCGCTTCGCGACTCTGACCGCGGCGACGAGTAAGCTTCCCGTAACCGAGAACAAACCATGCTCCCCATCGACTCCATCGATCTCATCGAAGCACTGCAACGTCACAGCATCCCTGCGGTTGCCGCCATCGTTCCCGGCGAAGGCGGCCTGCCCAAAATCCAGATCACGACGCCCCACGGCGACGCCGACATCTACCTCCATGGGGCCCAGGTCACGTCGTGGAAACCGAGCGGGCAGTGGAGCGGGCAGGGCTCCGGCTCCCACTCCGAAGACGTTCTGTTTCTGAGCCGGCAGTCGCGCTGGGAAGACGGCCGTGCCATCCGGGGCGGCATCCCGGTCTGTTTCCCCTGGTTCCGGAGCAAGGCCGATGACTCCAAGGCCCCGGCCCACGGCTTCGCCCGCACCCGCGCCTGGGGCCTGCTCGGCATCGAGCAAGAGGCCGAGGCGGTCGTGGTCACGCTGCAGCTCGAAGGCGACGAGCACACCCGCGCGTGGTGGCCACACGAGTTCCGCGCCACCCTCAGCATCACGGTCGGGGCGCAGCTCACGCTCGCGCTGACGGTTGAAAACAAAGGCTCCGGCCCGTTCACTTTTGAACAAGCCCTCCATAGCTACTTTCACGTTGGTGATGTTTCACGGGTCCGCGTCGAAGGACTCGCCGGCACCCCGTACCTCGACAACAACGAGGGCAATCGCGAGAAAACGCAGCGAGGACCTGTCGCCATCGATGGACCGACCGACAACGCCTATCTCGCGAGCGTCACGCCGCTCACCCTCGACGACCCGCTGCTCGGACGACGGATCCAAACCGTCAAATCCGGCTCCCGCACCACCGTCGTCTGGAACCCCTGGCAGCAAGCCGCGGCCGCGCTCGCTGACCTCGGCGACGAGGAATGGCGGGCCATGTGCTGCGTCGAAGCCGCCAACATCCTTGCCAACGCCGTCACGCTCGCACCCGGCCAGGCGCACACCATGAGCGCGGCTCTTTCGGTGGCACCGCTAGAAACAGCTGCCGGCGATGCGGGCCCTGATTCTAGAAACAACGCCTGACGTGTCGCCCGACGCGATTCGAGCGTTTCGCGCCGTGCAATTTACCCAGCGGTGGCCAGTTCCCGCTGATCATTCAAAGACAGTTCCCTACCGGCGCCGTGAGGCACCGCGACAGTCGGTCCACGACCGAACTGTTTCGGCGAGCAGCCCATCACTCGTTTGAAGGCCTTTCCGAAGGCGCTTTCAGACTGGTACCCGAGCGAAAAAGCCACTGTGGCAACAGATTCGTTGGCGTTCTTCAATCGGTTGCCGGCCAGCATCATGCGCCAGCGTGTCAGGTACTCCATCGGTGTTTGCCCGGCCGCTTGTTTAAAGCGCAGGGCAAAGACCGATCGCGACATACCGATGCGCTCCGCGAGGGCCTGGAGCGTCCACGGGTGCCCCGGCTCATCGTGCATGCAGGTGAGCGCCGCGCCGATGTGCTTGTCTCCAAGCGCGAAAAGCCAGCCGACGCCCCCACTGGTGCCCTCGGCCAGGTGCAGTCGAAGAGCCTGCACCAGCATGACGTAGGCAAGTTGCTGGGCGACCAGCGCGCCGCCGGGCTGTGGGTCGCGCAGCTCCTGCCCCATGCGCTCCAGCGACCAGCGCATCGCGGCCTTGTCCCCTTCACTGCGTATGTGCACGATGGGCGGCAGCAACCGAAGCAACAGGTCGGCATGACCTCTGGTGAGCAGGAAGTGACCGCCTACCAGGTAGCGCCCCACGGCCCGGGGCTCGGGAGGCGGTTGGCCCGTCTTCCACGCTGAACGAACCATGGCGAAATCAACAAGCTTCTGGGACAGGCCGGTGGCAAGTGAAAAAGGCAGTCCGCGTGGCAGCAGAAAACAGTCTCCAGCCGTGAGCAGCACAGCTTCGGGCACGCTTTCCACGCGCAGCCAGCACTGGCCGGACAGCATGGCGTAGCACTTGATGCCGGCATGCCCGGGCCATTGAATCGCCATTTCATCATCCATAGCGAAGCCGCCCGAAACGTAGCTTCGCGGCTGAAGCAACGACAACACGTCTGACAGTGGGTCCACACAAGCCTCCATCATCGACGCCTCGCCTGCAGAAACAGGACGATTGGACCGATCAAGCGGACTTTCTGCATAGATCGTACAGGCTCGCCGCCCATCTAGTAGAACAAAGGCGCGGCAACGCCCTTATCGAGTAGTAACGGCGACGGAACCAGCGCAGGTTCCTTGCCGAAAGGAGAGTTCACTGTGCGTATCTTTGTGACGGGTGCCACCGGCTTTATCGGCACGGCGGTTGTCCCGGAGTTGATTCAGGCGGGCCATCAGGTGCTCGGAATGACGCGGTCTGAAGCGGGTGCGGACACGCTCCGGCGCGCTGGAGCCGAGGTGCATCGCGGCAATTTGGAGGACCTGGCAAGTCTGCGCAGTGGGGCGGCCCAGTCAGATGGCGTCATCCACCTCGCGTTCGACCACGACTTCTCGAAGTTCCTGGAGAACGCCGAAAAGGACAGGCGTGTGATCGAGGCCCTCGGCGACGGGTTGAGCGGTTCGAACCGGCGGCTCATCATCACCTCCGGCACCGGCCTGGGCAACGCTGCACCGGGCCAACCGGCGACGGAAGATTACTTCGATCGCAACCACCCGATTCCCCGGAAAGCCACGGAAGAAGCCGGCCTTTCGGTTGCGGAACGCGGGGGAAAGATAGTGGTGGTCCGTCTTCCGCAGGTACATGATCCGATCAAGCAGGGACTGATCACCCCTTACATCCAGATCACCCGGCAAAAGGGAGTGGCAGCCTACGTCGGCGACGGCGGAAACCGCTGGCCGGCGGCCCACGTCAGCGATGTGGCCCGGCTTTACCGGCTCGCTCTCGAAAAAGGCGCAGCCGGAAGCCGCTATCACGCGGTCGCGGAAGAAGGAATCCCCGTTCGAGAGATCGCGGAAGCGATCGCCCGCGGCCTCAAACTACCGGCAGTCAGCCTGTCTCCCGAGGAGGCGCAGGCTCATTTCGGCTGGCTCGCCATGTTTGCGGGGCTGGATTTCCCAGCTTCAAGCGCGCAAACACGGAAGCAACTCGACTGGCACCCGACTGGCCCCGGGCTGATCGCGGATCTCGAACAGGTTCGCTACAACTAAGCCGGCAGCTTACCGCGATCGCCGGGGGCTTTGTTGGTCTACACCCGCGAACCGTGGCCGGCGGTTCCCTACGAAGGTGAAGGGGTCCCCTCAGAAAACGGACGATAGAGCACGCTAAGGGTGTGTAGAGGCGGGA
>CAXTYP010000165.1:0-6004 GCA_964248435.1 uncultured Acidobacteriaceae bacterium
CACTCGATTCGGCCGCCCTCGATTCCGCAGCAGCGGCGAACAAGGGGCCTAAGAACGCCGCGGCAGCGCCTGCCAGGGCCGCGCGGGTGAGAAAACGACGGCGCGTGGGACGGGAGCGCACAGTGACACCTCCGGTGAATGCTGCGGCGACCCGAAGGTGTGTGTGGACACCAAAGTTGTCAGCGAGCTCATTATAGGTGGACGCGGCGACCCTTCGGCATGAACCCGGCTTCGAGGCGGGGGCAGATTAGCCGTTCACTCCCCCTTTCACGCAAGTCCGGCAGGATAGAGCGCTGGCAAGCCGGATATGGCGGTTCTGATTGAAGTAGGATGAGCGAGGCCTTTGGAGCCCGCTGGAGAGTTGTTTGCGCTTTTTCACCCTGACACTGCTTGCCTTGTGGAGCCTCGGCTGCGGTTGTGCACGCGACAGTTTTGCGCAGGGCGAGCTGCCGCTCGCGCCCGTGCCGCAGCTTTTAGTTGCGCCGCAGGCAGCCGGAGGCGGTCACTCGACCGAAAGCCTCAAGCAGGCGCAGGCGGCGCAGAACCGCGGCGAACTGCTGACGATGGTGCCTCATTCCGACACCGCGCCCTGGTATATCGCCGGGCAGTTCAACACCATTTTTCAGGCGCATCCGGGTTTTCACTCGCCGTACCAGGGCCCAAACAGCTTCCGCAACGGCGGCGAGTACAAAACCTCGCTGCTGGGAACCTTGTACCTGGGCTTCCAGGTGCAGCGCTTCTTGAACCGGCCCGAAACAGACCGCGTCGCCCGCTACAACACGGATTTCATACTTGACGTGGAGGCTTCTGGCGGGCGCGGCCTGAGCCAGGCGCTGGGACTGGCCGGTTTTACCAATCTCGACGTGGTGCGCAATCCAAACCTCGGCTCAAAACCTTATATCTCGCGCGTTGAGCTGCACCAGACCATTGCCTTGGAACGCGAAATGATCGACACCACGCGCGGACCGCTTTCAATCGCCACCCGTGCGCCGATGCGCCGGTTGGAGCTGCGGTTGGGCAAGATGTCGCTGCCCGATGTGTTCGATATCAACGAGGTTCTAAGCGACAGCCACCTCCAGTTCACCAACTGGACCGTCGACAACAACGGCGCGTGGGACTACGCGGCAGATACGCGCGGCTACACCTACGGCACAACGCTCGAATACCTGGACCGCCATTGGGGACTGCGCTACGGCCTCGCGCTGATGCCGACCGTCGCAAACGGCATTGCACTCGATTGGGCGATCAGCCGGGCGCATGGGCAGAACTATGAGTTCGAACTGCGCGAAGGGCTGCTGCCCGGCATCCACGGGGTGCAGCGCATTCTGGCGTATCGCAATGACGCGCATATGGGCACATATCGCGAAGCGGTGAATGCCTTTCTGAGCGGGCAGGACCCGGTGCCTTCGATTGTTGAGCATGAGCATTTCGGGGCGATCAAGTACGGCTTTGGCTACTCGACCGAGGAGCAGGTCACGGCGCACCTGCGGGCGGCGGGGCGGTTCGGCTGGAATGAAGGCAAGCACGAGTCGTATGCCTATACCGAGGTGGACCAGACGGTGCTGCTGGGCGCGGACTACGACGGCGCGCAGTGGGGACGACCCAACGACAGGGCCGGGATCGCCTTTGTTTCAAACGCAATCAAGCGCGACCACCAGAATTACCTGGCCGATGGTGGCCTCGGATTTATCCTGGGCGACGGCCACTTGCGCTATGGGCGCGAAAACACCGAGGAGGGCTATTACAACCTCCATGCCGTGCGCGGTGTTTACTTTGCACTGGGGTTGTCGCATATCGACGACCCGGGCTACAACCGCGACCGGGGCCCGGTTTGGGTGCCGTCGGTACGGGGCCATGTGGATTTTTAAACAGCAAAAAGGCAGGCTGCAGAGCCTGCCTTTTTGCCTCCTCGCGGTCGGGCGTTACTTGCTGTCGCCCTTGTGCTGCTCCATGTAGGTCTTGGTGTGGTGGTGCTCCTGTCCGTCGGGGCCCGTGTAGGCGCGGCTTTCAAGGTCGCTGCTGCCATTGCTGCTCGCCTGCGGCTCGGCTTCCTTCTTGTGAGACCCCGCCTTGTGCGGCTCGGGTTTGTGCGACTCCGGCTTTTGGGACCCGCCGTTCGACGTGGAAGAGGTCGACTTGGAACCGGTGGTGGTCGGTGCCTCGTGATGCGGTTCCGGCTCGGCTGCGCTCTTGTGCGGATGCTTTCCGGTACCCTGTTGTGTGCTGGTGGCCATCTACGTCTCCTTATGTGTCTCGCTGGTATGTGTCTCGCTGGCAGCGAGTACGTTTAACGAATGGGACGAGCAGCGCACGGCGGGGCGTTGTCTCAGCGCAGCAGACCCGCCCGGCAGGCCGCCTGTGAAGAATTGATTTCGCGCACACAAACGGAGAACAACAGTGAAGACGATCAAGGGACCGGGGCTGTTCGTGGCACAGTTCATGCGCGACGAGCCGCCGTTCAATACGCTGGACAGCATCGCGGAGTGGGCTGCCGGGCTAGGCTTCAAGGCGGTACAGCTGCCCACCACCGATGCGCGACTGCCGCCCCTGGAGCAGCTGGCCGAAAGCCAGGATTTTTGCGACGAAGTAAAGGGCAAGCTGGCGGGAAAAGGGCTGGCAATCTCTGAACTTTCGACCCACCTGCAAGGGCAATTGATCGCGGTGCACCCGGCTTACGATTCATTGTTCGACGGCTTTGCTCCGGAAGCCGTCAAGGGCAACGAACCGGCCCGGCGAGCCTGGGCCATTGAGCAACTCAAGCTGGCCGCGCGGGCCAGCCGCCACCTCGGGCTGACGGCGCATGCAACGTTTTCCGGCGCGCTCGCATGGCCTTACCTGTATCCGTGGCCGCAACGCCCGGCGGGACTGGTGGAAGAAGCGTTCAAGGAACTGGCCGCGCGCTGGCTGCCGATCCTTAACCTCTTTGACGAGGACGGCGTCGATCTTTGCTTTGAGCTGCACCCCGGTGAGGACCTTCACGACGGACTGACGTTTGAGCGCTTTCTTGAAGCCACCGGCGATCATCCCCGGGTCAAGATCCTGTACGACCCCAGCCACATGGTGCTGCAGCAGCTGGATTACCTGCAATTCCTCGACCTATATCACCCGTATGTGCGGGCATTTCACGTCAAGGATGCGGAGTTTCGCCCCAGCGGCCGCGCGGGCGTGTACGGCGGCTATGCCGGCTGGGTCGATCGTCCCGGGCGCTTTCGCACCCCGGGCATGGGGCAGGTGGACTTCGGCGCGGTCTTCGCCAAGCTGGCGCAGTGCAACTATCCGGGCTGGGCGGTGTTGGAGTGGGAAGATCCGTTGCAGGCGGCTGAAGACGGTGCCCGGTGCGGAGCCGAGCTGATCCGTCGAGAGATTATCCGGGTGACCGATCATAGCTTCGACGACTTTGCCGGTGCCCGGCTTGGCCGAAGTGCCTTGCGCGGGCTTTTGGGGCTGGAACGGGAACCGGGCGCCAAGGAGTAGGTGCAGGGTAACCGGTAGCGGAGTTGTCCCAAGGCTGCTCACTGAATGCAGTTGCGTCGTTCAAAGTTGCAGCGCCCGCCTCGCACTCGCGGTAAGCTGCTCGTGCACTCACCCGCGTTCGCGCATGAGTCACCTCAATGCTTTTTGGGAGCCTCCATGCGATTACCAGCTTTGTTTTGTGCTTGTCTTCTCTTGTTCGGACCGCTGGCGGCGCACGCGGATCCGGTCCCGGTGCGGTATCTCCAGGGTGCCTCGCACGGCTTTTTGCTGCTGCGTGATCCCAACGGCAAAGTGATCGCCGTCGGCGACTCCCTTGCCGACGTCCACGGCGACCGGGTGACCTCGCGTCTGGTCTTCCACTTCCGCGATGGCTCGCTCGATGACGACACAACGGTTTACACGCAGCGAGGCGTCTTTCGGCTGCTGACGGACCACCACGTGCAGCGGGGACCTTCTTTTCCCAAGCCCATGGACATGAGCATAGACGTCGCGAGCGGCACCGTGATCATTCGCGAGCCGGGCAAGGACGGGCAGGAAAAGGTGAAGAACGAGCACGTCGATCTTCCGCCCGACCTGGCCAATGGACTCTGGCTGACGCTGATCGAGAACATTCGCCCCAGCACCGAACAAACGACCGTCCCGCTGGTGGTCGCACTGAACGGTGCGCGGCTCGTTCATATTGTGATCAAGCCTGCCGATATCGAAACGTTCACTGTCGGCGGAACGAAACGCAAGACACAGCGTTTTGAAGTCAAGGTCGACCTGGGCGGGATCACCGGCGTCGTCGCCCCGATGATCGGCAAGCAGCCAAAGGATCACCAGTTCTGGATCCTAGAAGGAACGGCGGCGCCGGGATTCGTTCGAGGAGAGGGCCAGTTTTACGAGGACGGCCCGGTGTGGCGTGTCGACCAGACCAGCCCCCGCATGCCCTGAACTGCTTCCCTGCATGGTTCTGCTGAAAGGAGACCCGCCATGGCGAGTCTCCTTCTAGGTTCGCGAAGTCCGTTTTTGTTGCGATTGCGTGGCGGTGCCGGGGTCGAGCTTGACCTTGACCCAGCCCGGCTGGTGCGAGGCAAACGCCTGGTAGGCATCGATCGCCGACTGGATGGGCTCGTTCTGCGTGATCCACTCCGCCGGCAGAATGCGGCCTGAGCGTACCAGCTCGATCATCTCCGGCATGTAGCGGCGGTGGTCGCAGTTGCCGGCGCGCACCGTCAGGTTGCGGTTCATGGCGAGCCCGATGGAAAAGGTTTTATCAATCAAATGGACAAGCCCTGAGCTGCGGTCAACTCGTACGGTGCTCCTAACGGATCTTCTTCGCTGACTTTATACGTCTTTGGGCTAAGCTACTTCCGAATAGCTACAAGCGTGCATAGCAGACACATAAGAAAGATCACAGCTGGCAGAACGAAACGATCTGAACGTTTTGCAGGTGCACCTAGACGCAATTGCCTCTTGCGCAGCGACATGTAACCAGCGAAAAGAGCTAGAAAGATAACAACGTTCATTGAAAAGTGCATCGGGAGACCCCCTTATGCGTCCTCAGCAAAACATCTCGTGGCCAAATGCCCATGTGGGTATGGCGACAGCCCCGAAGTTAGCCAAATACTTCCATGCTTCATACTCAACTGCATCTTCCCAATCGAGAACCGTGAATACAGCAAAAGCAAGGCCTAAAAAAGCAATTGCAAGCCCGTCAGTTTGACAATCATAACCAACACCACCGCCGCCGTGGTCACCACCTGCATAGATCTCGTCTGCCCAGCCGTAAGAGAAATCATCCAGCGGATGCATTCCGCTCGATGCAAGTGCGGATCTCGTTTCTTCTTTCCCAGCTTGTAAACTGCCTGATGTGACAGCCCCCTGTCGGGGACCAGTGCCTCCCGGACCAATTGCATTCGCAATCGTATCAGCCTGACCGATAGCCTGATTGAGTACGCCTGTCATTCCTCCTTGTTGAACCATCGTGAATGCGCCTCGGACGGTGGCGCTGTCCCACGCACTCTGTGCGAACAAGTCTTCAAGGTCAGATTGTTGAACTATTGGTTGATAATTCTTGATTCCTTGATATGTCGGCTGAAAGAACTGCCTCACGATATTGTCGAGTGTAACTAACGCAGGATCCGTTCTGTCTGCAGCGCTTATCAACCGAGCGTCTAGGTTTTTAGCTGCCACATCATTTCTCACCAGACGATGTGCAGCCGCTATGTTGCGCCAGCTCTGAGCGGTTGGAGGCGATTTATAGCTATTTGCCATGGAGATGTAGTGCGTAGTAGTTGCCGAATTCATGATGGTAGCGTCTGGTCCTACGACCGACTGGGCACGTGCTTGAAAGCGGGACGATGCGAGTGGAAGAGCGGCAATTCCAGAGGCTGTAGTTGCTTTCAGAAATGAACGTCGGTTTAAAGCCATAATGGGACCTCTTAGAATTAGATTGAGGTAGTGGTATTCGATTTAAAGACTTCTGTCAAGGCACTAGAAGCGGTCTCATAAACATTTGAGGCTGGATAGGTGGCACACTGGAGTTGCT
>CAXTYP010000166.1:0-5987 GCA_964248435.1 uncultured Acidobacteriaceae bacterium
GGTGGCAAGCTGCGCCTGGGCTGGCGCGTCGTTGAGCTCCACGTGGAAACCGGCGCAGACAATGTGGACCGGGTGGTTTCCGTCGATTGCACCACGCCCGAGGGCGAGCGGATGACGATGCGGGGCGACTACTTCTTTTCGACCATGCCGATTCGCGAGTTGCTTCGCGTCATTGACGCGCCGATTCCCCCCAAGGTGCAAGCCATCTCCGACGGTCTGGTGTATCGCGACTTCATCACGGTGGGCCTGCTGGTCGACCGCCTGCTCGTGACCGAGCCGGACGGCAGCATGCTGAAGGACACATGGATCTATATCCAGGAGCCGGATGTGCTGGTCGGGAGGCTGCAGATTTTCAACAACTGGAGCCCTTACATGGTCGCCGACCCGTCCAAGGTTTGGATCGGGCTTGAGTACTTTTGCTACGACACGGACCCCTTGTGGAACCTGCCGGACGCCGAGATCGCGACCTTTGCGATCGGCGAGATCGCCAAGATCGGCATCCTCAACCCGTCGGAGGTGCGCGACTCCTGTGTTTTTCGGGTGCCCAAAACCTACCCTGCGTACTTCGGCACCTATGAACAATTCCCCGAAATCATCCGCTACATGGACCGCTTTGAAAACCTGTTCCTGGTGGGCCGCAACGGCATGCACAAATACAACAACCAGGATCACTCCATGCTGACGGCGATGCAATCGGTCGATAACATCCTGGCCGGCGTCACGGATAAGTCAAACCTTTGGACGATCAACACGGAACAGGAGTACCACGAAAAGAAGGATGAAAGGGAGCTTGGGAAGACAGAAGTCCTGATGGCGGTGCCGGTGCCCGAGGAAGAAGAGTCTGCTGTAGTGGCGCAGCCGTAGTCGTAGTCGTTGGGGAACTACTCGTAAGCGGGCTCGCACTCGTCAAACCTGCCTCTTACGAGCTTGACCGCAGGTCGTTGCCGAAGCCGGGCAGGAAAGGGCCGATGAGTGCTTATGTGTGGGTCGTCGCGGGCAGCGCCCTGGGTGGGTTTCTCCGCTTCGGGCTCGTCCGGCTCACGCCGGGCTGGAACGCGACCCTGCCCTGGAGCACCATCGCTATCAACATCCTTGGCTCATTTGTGATCGGCTACTTCGGCAGCCTCACGTTGGCCGGGGGCCGGTTTGCTGTTTCTGAAAACGTCCGGCTGTTTGTAATGGTGGGGGTTTGCGGCGGGTTTACGACCTTTTCCTCATTCAGCCTGCAGACCTTTGACCTCCTGCGCGGCGGCAGCTGGCCCCGGGCCCTGCTCAACATCGGGCTGTCGGTCCTCCTATGCCTGCTGGCCGTGGCCTTCGGCTACAAACTGGGCGAGCGCGGGACCCACAATCCGGGCGGTGCAGCCATTGCGCAAACAGCCGACGAACAAGCGTCTGGCTGACTCCCTACTCCCAGTGGTCGTGGTGCATGCTGACCCACCAGCAGGGCGCGAGGTGCTGGTGAGGCAGCAGCGCCTGCACGCACGGGATATCCATGGAGCCGAAGTATTCAAAGTGATAGTGCCCATTGCGGTCATGCACCGCGACATACTGCTTGACCGTGGTGTATGAAAGCACATCACCGTGGCGCTGCCGGTACAGAAACACACCAATGTCCAGCGCGATCGCGGCGATCAGACCCATCGCGGCAAGCGACAACCAGCTGGCCGTGTTGCGAGCGATCACCTAGAAAGCCGCCTGGCCTTTCAGCATGGCATCGAGCCGGTCCGGCTCAAAGCCGATCATCACCTCGGAGCCGACCAGCAGGGTCGGGGTGGAACGGCTGCCCAGGTCCATCAACTCGCGAAATGCCTGCGGGTCTGCCTGCACGTCTTTGTACTCAAACGCGATGTTGCGGCTCTTGAGAAAAGTGCGGGCGGCAAAGCAGGGGGCGCAACCCGGCTGGCTGTACAGAACGACGCGGGGGGTGGTTTGGCTCATGCTGTTTTGATTCCCGTAACGCGTTTGAGGCTTCAGGCAAACCGCCTGCGCGGTTTCGCCACTTCTGGGCATAGCTCCTACGTGACGGGTCTCTCGACCCCTACTTGGAACAACTACGGCCCGGCAAAACGCTCGCCCGGATGCCCGGCATCCACCACCCGCAGCACGTCCATCCAGACCGGCAGGGCTGTTTTGCCGCCGGTTTCGCCCTCGCCCAGTGGAATGCGGCTGTCGTAGCCGACCCACACTCCGCAAGTCACTGACGGCGAAAAGCCCAGAAACCAGGCGTCTGTCGAACTGCTGGTCGTACCGGTTTTGCCACCCACCGGGTGCTCGAGCGCGACCGCGTCAGCTGCCGTGCCGCCGGGTGCGGTCACGGCCCGCAAAAAGTGCACCATGGTTCGCGCGGTCCGTGGTGTGACGACGGCAACCGCTCCACCCAGGACCGGCTCCCCGACCGGCACCCCGTCGGCGTCGGTCACCCTGCGGATCAAGCGAGGGCTCACCCGCATGCCGTCATTTGGGAACACGGCATAAGCGGCCACCTGCTCGCGCAGCGTGATCTCGACGGCGCCGAGCGCGACCGGCAGGTACTCCGGGATGCGGCTGGTGATGCCAAACCGGTGCGCGGTTTCGGCCACCTTCGCCATGCCCACCGCCGCGGCCAGCTTGACCGCGGGGATGTTGCGGGAGTCGGCAAAAGCCTTTTCCAGCGTGATCTCGCCCAGCGTGTTGCCCTCGTAGTCGCGCGGCGTGTAGCTGCCAAAGCTGGTCGGCGTATCCAGAACGGTCTGCTCCGGTGTCGCACCCGCCTCGACCGCCGCCGTGTACACGTAGGGCTTAAAGGATGAACCGACCTGCCGCTCGGCTTCGGTCGCGCGATTGAACTGCGACAGCGCGAAATCTCGCCCACCGACCATCGCCAACACGTCGCCGGTCGCGTTATCCATGGCGAGCACCGCGCCTTCTGCTCCCGTGTCCTCTCCCAGCGTGCCGGTCCAGCCCTCGGCAGCGGGTGTTCGCAGCTTGAGGTAGATCACGTCGCCTGGCCGCAGGAACTGCCGCGCCTGCGCGAAGCCGGTCCAGGCCCAGTCCGAGGGCGCGAGCGTGACGATCCCGCCGCGTCCGATGCTCGCGCGCAGGGAGCCTGCGCCGGCATCGAGCACCACGGCATGGACGTACGCGCCGGGTGTAGGAGCCACTGCCCAGTCCGGGTGGCGAAAGCTCTCCGGGTTTGTGCCTGAGGTTTGCAGGTTCACAAGGTGCCCGCGCCAGCCATGCCGCCGTTCATACGCGGCCAGGCCGTCCAGCAACGCCCGGTTGGCCGCGCGTTGCACCCCCATATCGAGCGTCGTGTACACACGCAGCCCCGCGCTGTGCACGGTTTCGCGCCCCAGGTCGCGCTCCAGTTCGCGGCGCACCTCCTCCACAAACCATGGCGCTTCAGTATTCGGCGGCGCTTGCAGGTGCAGTCCCAACGGTGCAGCCGCGGCCTCGGCGGCTTCGCCATCCGTGATGCGACCGTCGTGACGCAGTGCCGCTATCACCTGGTTTCTGCGTCGCAGGGCCCGATCGGGGTGCGCGGTCGGCGAAAACTCCTCCGGCCCCTTAGGGAGCCCGGCCAGCAGCGCGGCCTCCGGCAACCCGAGCTCACCGGCATGCTTGCTGAAAAAGAACTCGGCCCCGGCCTCAAACCCGTATACGCCGTGGCCCAGGTAGATCTGGTTGCCATACATCGTAAAAATCTGCTGCTTGGTAAACGTACGCTCAATCTGGATCGAGAGCAGGGTTTCCTGGAGCTTGCGCCCGGCGGTGCGCTCGTCCGACAGGAACAGGTTGCGTGCCAGCTGCATCGTCAGCGTCGAGGCCCCCTGCGCCCGGCCCTTGGAGCGCAGGTCGTGCCAGGCCGCCTCGGCCACCCGAAACACGTTTACGCCGAAGTGGTTTTCAAAACCCTTGTCCTCGATCGCAATGACGGCATCGCGCAACACGGGCGCAAACTGGTCAAAAGGGATCGCTACCCGGCGCTCCAGCGCAAACGAACCGACCGGCTCGCCATGGATGTCGAACAGTTCCGTGATGGCGGAGGGCCGGTAGTGCTCAAGCTCAGCGACCTCGGGCAGATCGACCGAATCGACCAGCACGAGGCCGCCGAGCGAGCCGAAAACAGCCGCCAGCACGCACATCGCGATCAGCCCCGCACGACGCAACCTTCGCCGGCGTTCACCCTCTCGCACAAGGGCACGGCGAACGGCGGCCGTGCTCTCGGTCTTCCTGTTGACCGCGGGTCCCACTCCCTAGCTTTGCTTCGCCTTCAGAACGTCCAGCGCCTTGTTCAACTGGTCATCCACACGGGGATGGTTGGCAGCCGCCGCGCCCGATTCGTCCTGCTCGGCCAGAAACTGGTCGATGCTCAGGCTGGCCGGAATGTTGGGCTTCACCGCATTTTCCTGGATCGGCTTGCCATCCGGTGCGTTGTACTTGGCCACCGAAAGGAACAAGGCCGAGCCGTCCGGCATGTCGATCGTCTTTTGCACGGTGCCCTCGCCAAAGGTGCGGTCTCCGACCAGGTCGCCCCGCTTGGACGCGAGCACGGACGCTGCGACAATCTCGGCCGCGCCGGCCGTGCCGTGATTGATCAGGATGACCAGGGGCGCGCCGGTAATCCACTTTCCCGGGTCGGCGGTAAAGGTCTGCGTGGGCACTTTCTGCCCTGAAAGGCTCCCGATCGTGCCGGACTGCAAAAAGGCATTTGCCAGGCGAACCCCTTGCATTTCATCGCCCGTCGCCACGTCGCGGAGGTCCAGCAGCACCTTCTTGTTGCTTCCCTTCCCCATGGCCTTCAGCGCCGCCTCAATCTCGCTCACGCGTTCCCGGCTCAGCACGTCCGGCTTCAGATACAGAATGCTGCCATTGTCGTACTGCTGTGTACCCATGGCCGGGATGACCAACGCGCTGCGTACCAGTTTCTTGTTTACAGGGTCTTCCTTGCCGGGCACGATCAGGTCCAGCGAAACGGTCGTGCCGGCCTTGCCTTCCAGCAGCACGCGCGTCATGTCGAGTGA
Source organism: uncultured Acidobacteriaceae bacterium (assembly GCA_964248435.1). Taxonomy (GTDB): domain Bacteria; phylum Acidobacteriota; class Terriglobia; order Terriglobales; family Acidobacteriaceae; genus EB88. Next base: position 5,007 of record CAXTYP010000166.1, read on the forward strand.
CAGGTCGTGTGTCGACTTCCCGTCGATTGCCTCCACCACGTCGCCGTCCTGGATGCCTCCCTTGTCAGCCGGGCTGCCGGGCAGCACCGAGACCACAGTGGCGTAGCCGTAGCGCTTGCTGATATGCAGCCCCACCTGGTCGGCGCTGCTGGGCGCGGCGACGGCCGCGGATGCTGCCTTAAAGGCCTTGTACTCAGGCGCGGTCAGGTAGTCCGAATCAGCGTCCAGCGACTGCAGCAGTCCGTGCAGGGCCCCATCGGTGACGGCGGGCAGGCTGGGCTGCACCACGTAGAAGTTCTGGATTTTGCGCAGGACTTCTTCGTACACACCCATCTGCTTGTAAGCGCCGTCGCTTTCCGGCAGGCCGCCGGCACGCAGGCTGGCAGGCAAAAAGCCGCCCAGCAGGATGAGCAGGGCGACAACAACGGCCAGGGTAAACACGAAGCGGTCAGAGGTTCTCGACATAGGGAGGGTCACAGGGACAGAGGTCTGGATACGAACTCTTTAAGTTATATTACACTTGCCAGGCGAACGAATCCGGTTTTGGCGGCTGCCCGGCTTTGCACCGAGTATTCAACCAGGACAGCGTCATTCACAGCAGCACGTCTTCTTCGGTGAGCCTGAATCAAGCTTTGGGCTCTACGGCCTACAGGCCGAGTGCGCGCATCCCTATGCGGCCATCATATTGTTTAATCTACCGAAGCAGATTGGCGTCGTCAGAGACATCCTACCGACTTCGTACATGGCTGCAACAATGGCCGAAGTCAAGTCCGGTATGGCAGTCGTCACCCTCGGCTGCGGGCATGTGGGCCAGCTTACGACTGGGTGCGTGTAGAATTTCAGAGCGGGTTGGTGTCACCTTTTTATACATGCTGCTTCTTCTGAGACTTGCCGTGGATACTCCTATGCCTAGCATTTACCGGTAAAAAGCTTAGAAGCGGTCTCATAAATACCTCAGCAGGATTTTGAGGCAGCCGAGCT
>CAXTYP010000167.1:0-5985 GCA_964248435.1 uncultured Acidobacteriaceae bacterium
GCGAGCGGGCGGCCGTGCCCTCGCTCGCGCCCTAGCCCGCACCAGACCGGTCGTGCGCGGTAGGCTTAAACAAGCATGGCTACTTTTGAGGAAAACGTAAAACAACTGGAAACTATCGTCGCCCAGCTGGAGCGCGGCGACCTGCCGCTTGAGGATTCCATCAAGCTGTTCGAGGACGGCATGCGCTTGTCCTCTGCCTGCAAGGAGCAGCTGGAAACCGCCGAAGGCAAGGTGCGCATCCTGACCCGGCAGCGCGACGGCTCGCTTGAACCCGAGCCTTTTCCCCGCGAAGCGGGACCGGCCAATGGGCTGGGAAGCGGCTTGGGAAACGGGCCGCAAAATCGATGACCTCGGTACCCAATCCCCGCGCAGGAATGGCCCTATGATGGACGAATCACCGCCCCCTGAGAAGTAGTTTGAAGGAGTTTTCCCATCGTGACCGGTACTGAATCGCAAACCTCCGTGCAGACACCCCCGCACACGACCCCGCATCCGCGCCCGCAGCGCGAGCGGCGGCAGTGGTCCTTGCTGAACGGCGACTGGGAGTTCTCCAATGGCCGCCATGCTGAGTATTCGCTGCCGGAGCAGGTGGAGTGGGACGCGCATATCCTGGTACCGTTCAGCCCGGAGACCGAGGCCAGCGGGGTGCACGACCAGGGTTTTTACTCGGCTGTGTGGTATCGCCGTACCTGGCAGCAGGCCCCTTTACCCCCGACAGAACGGCTTTGGTTGCACTTCGAGGCTGTCGACTGGCGCGCTACCGTGTGGGTCAACGGTCACAAAGTGTGCACCCACGAGGGCGGCTATGCTCCGTTTGGCGGCGACATCACCGACGTGCTTGCGGATGGGTTAGTCCAGGAGGTGGTGGTTCGCGCCGAAGATGACCCCGCCGACCTGGCCAAGCCGCGCGGCAAGCAGGACTGGAAGCTCGAGCCGCACTCCATCTGGTACCCACGCACAACCGGTATTTGGCAGACGGTCTGGCTTGAAGTAGTGCCCCAAACGCGGCTGCACTCCCTCCACTGGACCAGCAGTCTGGATCGCTGGGAGATTGGCCTGGAGGCCCTCGTCGTGGATGGCCGCGAGCCGGAAGCCAAGGCCGGCCCCCTTGAATTATCGGTACGCTTGTCGGTTGGCGAACAGCTGATCGCGCAGGATCGCTACGCCGTGATCGCCGGCGAGGTACACCGCCGCATCGCGCTGTCGGACCCTGGCATTGATGACTATCGCAACGAACTGCTGTGGTCGCCACAATCGCCCACGCTGATCGAGGCGCACGTGGAACTGCGTGACAGCAGCGGCCAATTGCTCGACCAGGTAGAAAGCTACACGGCCCTGCGTTCAGTCGCGACCCAGGGCGATCGCTTCCTGCTGAATGGGCGGCCACTGAACCTGCGGCTGGTGCTCGACCAGGGCTACTGGCTTGAATCGGGCATTACGGCCCCGGACGATGCGGCGCTGATCCGGGATATCGAGCTCACCAAGCAACTCGGCTTCAACGGGGTACGCAAGCACCAAAAGATCGAGAGCGCGCGATTTCTGTACTGGGCCGACCGCCTGGGGTTGCTGGTGTGGGAAGAGATGCCCAGTGCCTACCGCTACACCACCAAAAGCATCCAGCGGCTCACCCGCGAATGGCTGGAGGTGTTGGAGCGCGACCGGAGTCATCCCTGCATCGTGGCCTGGGTGCCGTTCAACGAGAGCTGGGGCGTACCCGACCTGCCGGAAAGCCCGGCACAACGGCACTATGTGCAATCGCTCTATCACCTGACCAAGGCCATCGACCCAAGCCGGCCGGTCATCGGCAACGACGGCTGGGAAAGTGTCGCCACTGACATCATCGGCATCCACGATTACGACTACGACCCAGCGCGGATCGGTTTGCGCTACGGGATCAACGACATCGAGGCACGGCTGCTGAAGCGTGAGCGTCCGGGCGGGCGCGTGTTGACCCTGGGCCGGGACACCTCGGCCGGCTGCCAGCCCATTGTGTTGACGGAGTTTGGCGGCATCGCCTTTGGCGGCGAGCACGAAAATATCTGGGGCTATTCACGCACGGAGACCGCGGAGCAACTGCTCAGCCGCTACACCGACCTGCTCGACACAGTGCGCCAGCTGCCCGGCTTGGCGGGCTTCTGCTATACGCAGCTGACCGATACCTACCAGGAAGCGAATGGTCTTCTTTATGCGGATCGAACCCCCAAAGCGCCCCTGGCCGACATCGCGAAAGCAACGAGCGGGATGAAACTGGATTTCGATCCGCATGTAGAGACCGCCTGGAAGGAACACCTGCTTAGCACCTAAGCAGGTGACCGGCCCAGGCGGTCTGCGAGCCCTTCCTATCAGTTACGCCACCTTTTCGCGCTCCGCATCGAACTGCACCCGGCTGGCCCTGCGCCACCAACCCGGAGCAGCCAGTGAGGCGTGGCGCGGCGCTTCACGTCGTGCGAGTTGCCTTACGATCTCGGCCAGTGCCGTGGGCCGTGGCGCGCCGAAGCGCAGGTCAAAAACGCCGGGCTCGTAGTGGCCATTGTCCGCGGTCACCAGGCTGTTCCAGAAGTATGAGCCCATCAGGGCCCAGAAGGTAATGGCCTGACACCCGGTGTCGTTGGCACGCGCTTGCTGGGCCGCGGCCCAGGCCTCGGCCGCCCAGCGAATCTGCTCCTCTACCCCGTCGCCCAGATGCACCTCCGTGATCGCCGTAGGCAGGCCATATCGCCGGTGTGCTTCGGCAAGGATCGGCCCATACCCTTCCACGCGCGCCTGCTGCACGCGCACGGCCTCGATGTCCGCGAAGGGGCCTTCGGCGGACCGGTAATGGTGGGGATACAGATCCAGGCGATGATCAAGAAAACGATCACTCAGAACGTAGTAGTTGACGCCCACCACGTCCGGCGGGCACGGGTTGTCCCGGAACCAGAAGATGTCCGCGTCATCAAGACCACTTTCGCGCAGGTGTTCATAGACGGGGTGATTTCGGTCGACGGAGCCGTACAGGAGGTCAAAGGTCAGCCAGCGGCGCTCATTCATCAGGTCGGCCGTTGCGCCGAGCTCAGGCGTGGAACGGAAGCCGCCCAAGTCATCCGTTTGCACCAGCTTCGCGTCGGAACGGACCGCGCGAATCGCCCGCATGCTCAACACCACGCCCTTGACCTGGTGCAGCAGCGCGCGCATGTAGCTGTGCGAGGAGGCGTGGTGCGGATACCAGACACCATACCGGCCTGCAAATCGTGCCGTTGTATTGGGTTCGTTGACCGGCGTGTAGGCATCGACCCACGGGTAACGCGCCGCTACCTGCCCGGCGTACCCGGCCAGCAGGCGTGCAAACTCCGGGTCCAGCAGACTGGTGTGCGGAGGCCCGCTGCCATGATGCACCAAGCCCACGATCGGGCGAATGCCTGCGTCGCGAGCTGCCTCAAGATAAGCATCCGGCTCGCTCCACGACGGTTCACCCGGGGGCTGGTCAACGTGAGAAAACTCCCGGCATTGCCGTTCCCACAACACGCCGCAGCGTAGCGCGGAAATGCCGAGTTCGGCAAACAACCTGAGATCCGTCAGCCGTCGCGCGTGCCCCGACAGGTCGAGCTGGTCGAAGTAGCGGTCTCCCACGCGATTGCACGTATATTCCGCGCCCCCCCAGATCTCGAGCGGCGCGGCGGTCTGCTTGGATGTTCCAGCGAAATTGTGAACCATGCTTCAGGCCACCCGATGGCCATCGACCTTGACGGAAACGCGGACAGTTTCATCCGAGTTCACCTCGACCGGCACCGCGAGCAGACGTTTCTCCTGCTGGTTGCTGCGCACCGCGGCCTGTTCCGCGAGCTTGGCATACAGCGCCAGCGCTTGTGCCACCACCTGGTCCATGTTGTAGTACTTGTACGTGCCCAGGCGGCCGGCGAAGTGCACACTCGGCAGCGCCTCCCCGAGCGCTTTGTAGCGCGCATACAGCTCGGCGTTCTGAGGCTGCGGCACCGGGTAATAGGGGTCGCCCTCCGCCGTCGGATACTCGTACACGATGCTGGTCTTCGGGTGCTCCTGCCCGGTCAGGTATTTGAACTCGGTCACACGCGTGTACGCGTGCTCGTTTGGATAGTTCACGACGGCAGCCGTCTGGAAAAGCGCCTTGTCATGGGTCTGGTGCTCGAACCGCAGTGAACGATACGGCAGCTTGCCGTAACAGTAATCGAAATACTCGTCGATGGGTCCGGTAAAGATCACCTCGCGAAACGAAACCTCGTCCTTGATGTCCGCGTAATCGGTGTTGAGCAAAATGCTGATATTGGGATGATCGAGCATGCGCTCAAACATGCGCGTGTAGCCATGCAGCGGCATCGCTTGATACTGATCGGTAAAATATCGGTCGTCGCGACTGGAGCGGACCGGCACACGCGCGGTCACGGACGCATCAAGTTCTGACGGATCGAGCCCCCACTGCTTGCGCGTGTAATTGCGGAAGAATTTTGTGTACAGTTCTCGCCCGACGCGGCTGACCACTACATCTTCCGATGTGCGCACCTGATCGCAGGGCTCGGCCACCGACGCAAGAAACGCTTCCACTTCCGTGCAGTTCAGCTTCAACCCGTAAAGCGCGTTCAGTGTATCCACGTTGATCGGCATTGTGACGAGCTGCCCGTCGACGCTGGTCTTGACGCGATGCTCGTATGGACGCCAGCTTGTGAACTGCGAAAGATAATCGAAAACCTTGGCCGAGTTTGTATGAAAGATGTGGGGTCCGTACCGGTGCACTAGCACCCCCGCGTCGTCGTAGAAGTCATATGCGTTGCCAGCGATATGAGCACGCTTGTCCACGATCAGAACCCGCGCACCGGCCCGTGATGCCAGTCGTTCGGCAAGCACACTTCCTGCGAAACCCGCACCCACAATCAGATAATCAAACATCCGCGCCTTTCCTCGTTTCCCTGGTTCTCACTCGACCTGACTGCGGCAGTGCGCAAGCCAACGGACGAGCGATCATGTATTTCAAACGATGCATGGAACACAATATGTCGTTTCGAAACATCTCAGCAGTCTGATGCGAATCCCACGCTTTCGGTGGTCGCCGCTTCTGGTGAAAAGTTGGCATCCTGCTCCCTGCGCATCCGCAAAGACAATGCATTGCGAAACCGTTGCTGCATGCGCTCGCTGACCCATGAACGCGGGGCTTCCGTCTTCAATTCATTTCAAAAATCAAAAAGTAATCCTGCCCATCTGCCTTGGTGAAGTCGTAGCGGCCGACGCGATGAAATCCGGCAGCCGCCAGTTCCCTTTCCACCACGGCTTCGTTTAAGCCGTGATCCGCCCCGTTGCCGTTGCGATCGATAATGCCAAGTCGCGCGCCAGGCTTCAAGGCCAGTCGGAGGTTGCGCAGCAGCGTAGCCGGGTGCGCGATCTCGTGGTACACCTTCAACATCAGCACGGCGTCGACACTGTGCGGTGGCAGTTTCGGATCGTCCGGCGTTCCCTGCACTGTGTCGATGTTGGACAACTTCGCTTGTTGCGCACGATCGTTGATCGCCGTTACCGCCCGCGGATTAATGTCTTCCGCGTACACGGTGCCGTCGTGCCCCACACGCTCGGCTGCCCGCACCGTGAACCAACCAGAGCCCGCACCGATATCAGCCACCGACTTGCCCGGCGTGATGCCGAGCAGATCCATCACGCGCCCGATCTGCAGCTTTTGATCGCGATCTTTGTATTCAAAGACCGACAGGTCGCCGGAGTACGGCGTGCTGGTTTGCCGTTGCGGCGCGTTGCCCGTTTGCGCGAAACCGACACGCAACTGCGGAAGTGCGAAAAACAGCGCAAGCAAAAGCGAGCCATGCCAAAGCGCGGAGCGAAAGCGTCGACATCCCATCCCTTGAGCATGCGCTATGCCGAAGGAAGTGTCCACGTTTTAAAAGGCCGGGAAGCGCGCGCGTGTGTGGCTCCGCAGGTAGGACTCGAACCTACAACCCTTCGGTTAACAGCCGAATGCTCTGCCATTGA
>CAXTYP010000168.1:0-5957 GCA_964248435.1 uncultured Acidobacteriaceae bacterium
GAACTGCCATACATAGCCCACCTCGCGATTGCGAAAGCGCGCTGCTTTATCGCCCGAAAGGCGGCTGACAGCGATCTCGCCACACCAGACCTCGCCCGAGGACGGCCTGTCCAGCGCGCCCAGCATGTGCAGCAGCGTGCTTTTTCCGATGCCGGAAGCGCCGACGATGGCAAGAATCTGCCCCCTCGGAACGGAAAAGTTGAGGTTGCTGAAAAGCCGGAGCTCGCGCTCTCCGTGTCCATGGGACTTGGAAAGGTTGACGATGCGGACCAGGGAATCAGGCGCTGTAGAAGCTTGCGGGCCGGGCGTGACCAGAAGCGGAGAAGGGCTACTCATAGCGCAGGGCCTCGGCGGGCAGCACCCGCGCCGCCGACGCGGACGGATAAAGGGTTGCCAGCATGGCCACCCCGAGCGAAAGCCCGGTGACCAGTACGCCGTCCGCCAGGCGGGGCGCGAAGGGGAGGGTATCGATGGAGTAAACATCGGGTGACAAGTGGATCAGGTGGTAGTGACCGCAAACACCGGCGATGCCATAGCCGAGCACAAGGCCTATCACCGTTCCAAGGGCGCTAATGAGAATGCCCTGCAGGAGAAAAATCTCGCGGATCTGGCCCGGTGCGACACCCATGGCGGAGAGGACCGCGATTTCGCGGGTTTTTTCCATGATCATCATGGTAAGAGCCACCAGGATGTTGAGGGCGGCGACGCAGACAATCAGCCCGATCACAACAAAGGTCACGAGTTGTTCCAGCTTGAGCGCGCGGAACAGTTCGCGATTCTGTTCCATCCAGTTGGTGGTGCTGAAGCCCGGACCGGCGGCTTGTTCGATGGCGCGACCAATGGTGTCGGCGTGGTCGAGGTCATCGACTTTGAACGACAGGATGGAAACCAGGTCGGGCTCGCCAAAAAGGGTTTGCGCGTCGTGAAGCCGCACAAAGCCGAAGCCGGAGTCGTATTGATAAAAACCGGAGTTAAAGATGCCGGCGACCTGGAAGCGCTGGTACTTGGGCACCAGGCCGTAGGGCGTCAGCTCGCCTTGCGGGCTGGTGATAACCACGGTGTCGCCGGGATGGGCGTCGAGGGTGGCGGCCAGGTCATAGCCCAGCACGACAGGCGGGGTGGCCTGGCCCGTGCTGTCGCTGCTTTCGGGGCTGGAAAGGGCGTCGGCGCTGCCGGCCGTGATGGGTCGAAGGATGTCGCTGACGTTGTTTTCGTCGCCGGGCACCACGCCCTTGAGCAGCGCACCGCCGGAATGGGCTCCGCGCGAAACCAGCACCGGCTCGTAGATACCGGGGGCCGCCGCGACCACGTGGGGCAGCTGCCGCAGGCGCGCGAGCAGGGGCCGCCAGTCGCGCATGCCATCGTTGGCGACCCGTAGCAGGGAAACGTGCGCGGTGGCCGATAGGAGGCGTTGCTGCAGGTCGCGCCGCATGCCGGTGGTGATGGACAAGGCAAGGATCAGGGACGCGACCCCAATGGCGACTCCTGCGACCGAGATGGCAGTGACGATGCCGATGACGGCTTCGCGCCGGCGGGCGCGCAGGTAGCGTCCGGCAATGAAGAGTTCAAAGCGCACGGGACGAGCTCTTTCGCAAATGGAGGCCGGCGAGGGCCGTCACGGGATGGAGATCTCCGCCGAGCCTGCACTGTCAAAGCGGTCGAAGACGCGCAGGCTCAGGATATGCGGGCCAGGCGCGGCGGGCCCTGAGATAGGAACGGCAAAGTCGTACTGCTCGGTCGGGGCGTCCGAAAGCCGGCCGACGGGGTCCACATACTGCCAGGCGGCGGCATCGAGCGAGTATTCGGCGCGCGCAATCGACGCACGCGTACCGGTCGCGGTAGCGGTGACATGGAGGCTGGAGCCATCGCGCCGCGCCGAAAGGGCCGTGACATGCGGGGTGGCGGTACTGACCTGAAACAGGTCGCTGACGCGCTCGCCGGACAAGGCCGCGCCTGGGGGGTGCGACGGCGCGTCGGTTGCGATGACCCGGAGGCGGTAGGGCCCGTCCGGCAGCAGGTTCGCGTCGAAGCTGTAAAAGCGGTCGGCGAGGTCGGCTTTGAGCAGTCGCCAGCCGGGCTCGCCGGCACCGCGAAAGAAGACCGAAAAGCGGAGTTCATCACCGTTGTCGTCGTGCGCAGCCCAGCGTGCCGTAACCGAACCCTTGTCGCGGATCGCGCTCAGCGGCGCCTGGGGACTGTTGTTGTCAAGGTTGATCGCGCCCCCGCCCTGGGAGGCAAAGGTCAGCGTGGTTTGCTGGGGATAGCTGGGCTGGTTGGCGACGGCGTTGACCCGGGTGCCGGGTGCGACCAGGATCTCGTCCACCTCAGGCGCGGCGTTGGCCGGCAGGTAGTTGAGAGCGACCGATTGCACGCGTGCGCCGGGCTCAAGGGTCAGCCGCCACTGGGCGAAGCGGGCCCCGGGCTGGCCCAGGGTGGGGTCGGTGGGCCGGACCGGCTTCCAGTCGCTCCAGTTGCGCGCCGGGTTGTCGATGTTGCCGGTGCGGGCTTCCAGGGTGTAACTGTTTGCGCCCCGGCCCACGCCACCGTCGCTGATCACCTCGGCCCGGCCCCAAAGGGCGGGCTCGGTGGCGTCAAAAACCTCGCTCTGGAGAACACCGGTGGCCGCGGCGGAGGAGCCCAGGCGCAGCAGCTTGGCCGGGTTCGCAGCCGGCAGGTAAAGCTCGCCGTTCGGCGCCGGGGCAAAGCCAATCACCTGCCCGGTATCGGCATGGGCCACATCCTCGGAGCTGCCGTCATCGTGAAGTCGATAGACGCGACCCCGGTTGCCGGTCGCGGCAAGCAGGCCGTCCTTGGTGGAAAGGAGGCTATAAACCACGTCGTCGTGCCCCGCCCAGATGCGACGGGGTGCCTCGGAGGCACTAGCCGGAAGGCGATAAACCTCCGAGCCGTCGGGAACCGCGGTGTTATTGCTGACGGCCTGGGTTGAGCCGGGTTGGACGACCGTGACGGTAACGGTGGCGGTGAGCGCGGCGGACACTCCCCCGACCGGCAACGGCGTGGCGGTGGTCAGGCGACCTTTTTCGCCGACAGCCGCAACGTACAACGCCCCGTCGGCCCCGAAAGAGAGCGAGGTGATTTCGCGCTTGGGCGCCTCAAAAAGAACAAAAGCCTTGCCGGAAGGCTCGATGCGGTACACGAGCCCGGTGCCGTCTGAGCCGGCCAGCAGGTCGCCGTTGGGGGCAAGCAGCAGGGAGCGGATATGGGGCTCGTCGCTCTCGAAAACAAGCTCCGGCTTATTGTTTGGCCCCGCGTTCGGATCGACACGGTACACGGCTCCCGGTGCACCGCTGGCCAGGTACAACCGGCCGGCAGGGTCAAACAGCATGGCCCAGATGTACTTCGGCTTCGCGGCGGTTTGCGCGGCGTCGAAGACAACCGGCGCGCTGGTGTCATCGAGCGGCTTGGCACCCGGCCGCAGGGCGATGCGAAAGACGCGGGCAGACGGGAGCGTGGCGGCATACAGGCTGTCCCCACGGACCGCCAGCGATTGCACGCTCAGGTTTTTGGTTGTGAACAGAACGGTTTGCGTGCCATCCGGGGCGACGCGAACGACCTGCGCAGGCGAGCCCGTCGCTACATAAGCATTGCCGGCTTCGTCACTGGTCGCGGCCCAAACGTCGGCGGCGGTGAAGGTCGCAGCGACGGAAACAGGAAGTCCCACGGAAAGAACACCATCGCTGCCGATGGAGACGGCCCTGGGCCGGCCTTTTTCCCAGTCGGCCGGTGTGCTTTCTGTCCAAAGGTGGGTGCCCTGCGCATGGGCGGAGAAGGAAACCGAAAAAGCGCATCCAAGGAGGGCGAGGAGGAACCGCATCGTCACCTCAGGAGTTTACCAGCCTCCCTTTGCGGCTTAGACCGCGAGTACGGCCCGGTAGCGGGCAGCGCTTTTGCGGGTGCGCTCGACCGCGGCGTTGGCTTCGCGCATGGGATAGGTTTCAACCACGGCGGCAATCTTGTGGCGGGCCGCGACGAGGAGCATTTCGGCGATTTGCACCGGGCTGCCGGTGACGCAACCGGATACGCTGCGAATGCCGGCAATAAGCGGCTGCACGGGCAGCGAAACGGGTTTGGGCATGAGGCCGGCAAACACCAGGGCACCATGCGGGCGCAGGGCTTGCACGTAAGCGCTCCAGTCCTGTTCCACGTCGATTGTGGACAGGATCAGGTCAAACTGGCCGGCCACGGCCTTGAGCGACTTGGTTTCGCGCGTGCTGAGGAAGTGGTGAGCGCCGAGTCTGCGGGCTTCTTCTTCCTTGGCCGGGGAGGATGAGAACGCGGTGATCTCGGCCCCGAACGCGCGCCCAAACTGGAGCGCGAGGTGACCCAGGCCGCCGATCCCGACCACCCCGACCCGGGAAGCGGGATGGATGCCGTGAAGGCGCATCGGCGAATAAACCGTGATGCCGCCGCAAAGCAGGGGAGCGGTCGCGGCATCATCCATGCCTGCCGGGACCGGCACAGCAAACCGCGCATGGACACGGACCTTGTCGGCAAAGCCGCCATGGCGGCCCACGCAAGTGGGCTGGGCCTGCGCGCACAGGTTTTCTTCTCCGCGGCGGCACCACTCGCAATGCCCGCAGGAGCCAGCCTGCCAGCCCACCCCGACCTTGTCGCCCACCTTGAGATGGTGGACGGAACTGCCGGTTGCGCTCACTGTGCCGATGATCTCGTGACCTGGAATAAACGGGAACTTGCTCAGGGCCCAATCGTTGTCGATCAAGTGAACGTCACTGTGACAAACGCCACAATATGACACAGCGACTTCGACATCGTCCGGGCACAGCTCGCCGGGCTCGTACTTGTAGCTATGGATCTCGGCACCGGCGGCGTGTACGGCATACCCGTGGATCATGGACGTTTGTTGTTCTCTTTCTGTGAATCTGGTGGCCTGGTTCGTTGGCCTCGTTCGGTGGTCCGGTTCGGTGGCTTGGCGCGAAGGCTATTCTACCCGGATTGTAAGAACCTGCTCGCCGGCAAAGCTGGCATCGAGGGGTACGATGGCCAGGGTCTGGGCAGACTCGCTATGTAGCGCACCCCGGTCGCGCTCATGGGCAGGCACAAGAAAATTGGCGATGGAAAGCGGTACCGAGCCGAGCGCCTGCCCTTCCACGCTGACCCCGGCCGAGGGTGCCAGCAGGGTCAGATAAAGCTGGTCGTCCGGGTGCAGACTGTTAAGCTGCGCGACGGTGCCGCTCAAGGGAGTGCCCGCACCGTTGGCCCCGGCCGCGAGCATGCGATCGAGTGTGGGGCCGTCGCTCAGGAGGAGGCGCAGGTCGCCAGGGGGCAGGGAAGCCGGCAGGGTGACGGGAAGATGCAGGGTACGTGGCACGCCCCGGTACGGGGCGACGGTGGCGCTGACGGTGATGCGATCGCCGGCGTGGATGGAGGTTTGCTCGACGGCAGCCCGGAGCAGGGTGTCGGCACGGCGGCCGGGGAGGGCTTCGACATCGATCTGAACGCCGGTGAACGAGGTGCGGCGCTGGCTGCTGTTGTACAAGGCTGAAAAGCGGGAGCTGACGTTAAGTGCCGCCGCGAGCGGAGCTGGAAGCAGGCCGCCCGGCGTGGACAGGGTGCGGACCTGGACCGCCGGATAGCCCGCCAGCTGAACCGTCGCGTGGACGCGATAGCTGTCTTCTTCGGCGTAGTCCGGCGTTTCCTGCAGGGCTTGGAAGAGCGTGACCAGCAGGGCGGTGGGTGTGAGCTGTGGTTGGTCCAGCACGCGCAGGTGGAGCATGCGGGGGGTGCCGCCGCCCTCGCGATGCAGGGCGATATCGACCGGGATCATGCGGGCCTGCATCCCGAGAACGCCGCCGATGGCGGTTTGGCGATCCTGCGTGAACGCGCCCACGGTTTTGCCGGTGTTGACGATTTTGAAGGAGCCCGCGGGCGAGGCGAGGGTGGCGACGACCTCGGCCTCGGTCATGGGCAGGCTGACC
>CAXTYP010000169.1:0-5926 GCA_964248435.1 uncultured Acidobacteriaceae bacterium
GCTTCGGCAGCACTCGCGTCCAACCCGGGTTGTAGGCCAGCAGCAGGTAGGGCGCAGCCAAACCCAGACCCAGCGCCGTGAACACGGCAAAGCTGACAACCGCTGAATGTGCCAGTGCGTAGCCGATAGCCGCGCCCATCATTGGCGCCGTGCACGGGGTCGCCACCACCATCGCCAGCACCCCGGTAAAGAAGGCCCCCGTGTAGCCCCCCTTTTGCGCCAGTTGCCCGCCGGCGCTTGTTATGGACAGCCCAATCTCAAATTGCCCGGCCAGCGACAACGACAGAAAAAATAGAAACAGCGCCATGACTGCGAGAAACACCGGCGATTGGAACTGAAATCCCCAGCCCAAGTCATGCCCGACGCCGCGCAGCAGCAGCAGTACCCCAACCACGATCCAGAATGAAACGAGGATGCCGAGCGTGTACAACCAGCCGTGCCCGCGCATGCGCCCGCGTTGCTCGCCGGAGGACTGCACCAGCATCAAACCCTTGATGAACAGCACGGGAAACACACACGGCATCAGGTTCAGAATGGCTCCGCCGGCGAACGCCAGCAGCAGTATGATCCCGAAATTCGCGAGTGACGAGGGCTGGACAGCCTGCCCAACAACCGGCGGAATCGGCCCCGGAACCGCAGCGATCGTGTAGGCCAGGCCGCCCGGCAGTACGATTACCCCGTTTAGTCTTGCGAGCTTGCCGGTTGCGGTTCCGTCCCGCACGACCTGTAAGGACACGCCTCCGTCGATCGGCGTGGCTGTTTGCACGGCCGGGTCCGAGATCACGTCCTGATCCAAGGGGAAAAACACGGCGGAACTCTCGCGCTTGCCGAACAACACAGCGAGCGTGATGCTTCGGCCGTCGGCAGCGAAACGCGCCGACGAGCCCGGCGGCAGCGGCTTCGGCAGCGAAGCCACGCCCCGGTCCACGATTGCTTTCTGCCCTGCATCCTCCGTAAACGCGCCGGGCTCCACCACGGTTCGCGCAACGGAGACCGTCGCCTTGCCCGGCAGGCACACCTCGCGGCACACCAGCCAATCCACATCCGCCCGCAGCGTAGCCGGCCCCAGGGCAGCGCCTGGTGCCACACGCATCTGCAGCGGAAACGTGACCTCGTTTTCATAGCCGAAGTCCATCAGCGGGCCCAGCGGCAGCCGCGTCGGGGCCGGGTACTCGAAGGGTTCCGCCGTCACCCCGGCAGGCAGCGTCCAGCGCACACGCGGCGGCTCGCCGGAGTCGCCCGCGTTGACCCAATAAATGTGCCAGCCCTTGTCGAGCTTGAAATGCAGTCCCGCCGTCAGCGTGGAGCCGCGGGGCAGCTGTTGCGCGGGCACCAGCAACTCCAGCGACAGGTGGGGCGCATCCACACGCGGAGCCTGCGCCCAGCCGACACCCGAGAAGAACAGGCAGCCCAGCAGCAGGACCAAAAAGACAACCGAATTGCCTGCTTTAGCGGCTCCCATTAAACGTCCGCCCAGCGCGTTGTTGCGCTGTGCGGCGCCCGGTCCCCGTCCTCGGCCGTCACTACAAGTGTGTGGTCCATGCCGGGCGAGCCCCCACCCACCTCCGAAAATGTACGCGTGTAGCTTTCCGTGCCGCTGCCCAACTCCACCTCATCCAGCAGCAGGCCGTCGAGTTCCACCGTCACACTCGCAATCTCTTCTTTTCCACCGGCCGTCACGGTCACCGCGATGTCAGTGCCGACAAACGCGCGAGCGTGGGTCGCCGTGAAGGTCACAGCCGGGCTCCCGCATGCTCCTGCATCAGGCAGCGATCCATGACGGTCAACACCCCGGCATGCTCGGCCCAGCCCGCGGCCTCTTCGTGGCACACGCCCACCTGCAGCCAGATCGCCGGAATCTTCAATCGCATGACGTCCTTCACAATCTCCGGCACATACGTTGACTTGCGAAACACATCCACCAGGTCGATCGACTTCCCTTCCACCGCAAGCGCCTGGTGCGCCGCGTCCAGCGTCGGATAGCTTTTTTCACCGAGGGCTGTTTCTAGCGACGGATTCACCGGGATGACGCGATAGCCCGCCTGCTGGAGGTAGCGCCCGACGTTTCCACTCGCGCGGCCCGGCGACTCGCTCAGGCCCACCATCGCGATCGTTCGGCTTTCCCGCAAAATCCTGCTGATCGTTTCCGGCTCGTTCATCCCATCACCTTTCAAGCACTTCCGGCGCAAAGCGCCGCCCCGCCCGTCCGGCCAGGACCTAGACGTCCAGATCATCCGATGCCGCGATCCCGGCCGGCGCTCCGCCATTGCGCCGCATTCTCAGGTAGCCCTGCAAAAACGGCTCCAGCGAGCCGTCCAGAACCCCATCTACATCGCCCACTTCGACCCGCGTGCGATGGTCCTTGGCAATCCGGTACGGCTGCAAAACATACGAGCGGATCTGCGAGCCGAACTTGATGTCGAGTTTCGCGTCTTCAATTTGCCGAGTCGCGTCCTTCTTCTTTTGCAGTTCGTAATCGTATAAGCGCGAGCGCAGCATCTTCATCGCCCGTTCGCGGTTTTTATGCTGCGAGCGCTCGTTCTGGCACTGCACCACGATGTTGGTCGGCAGGTGCGTGATGCGAACAGCCGAGTCGGTCGTGTTCACATGCTGGCCGCCCTTGCCGCCGGACCGGTACGTATCGGTCCGGATCTCGTCCGGCTTGATGTCGATTTCGATCGTGTCGTCGATTTCAGCCGATACGTACACGCTTGCGAACGAGGTATGACGGCGCTTGGCCTGGTCGAACGGCGAAATCCTTACCAGCCGGTGCACCCCGGTTTCGCCACCAAGCAGCCCGAACGCATACTCGCCGGAAACGGTAAAGGTGGCCGACTTGATGCCGGCTTCTTCCCCGTCCTGGTAGTCGTTCATTTCGGTTTTGTAGCCGCTCTTTTCGGCCCAGCGCAGGTACATTCGCATCAGCATCTCGGCCCAGTCCTGCGACTCGGTGCCGCCCGCGCCGGGGTGCACGGTCACAATCGCGTTCAGAGGGTCGGTTTCCGCCGACAAAAGCGTTCGCGCTTCCAGCCGGTCGCAGAACTCGCGAAGCCCGGCGATCTCGCGCTCAAGCTCCGCGTGCACGGGTTCTCCTTCACGCACCAGCTCAAAGTAGGCCTCGGTGTCGCCTGTTCGCCGGTCCAGCTCTCCTGCATCGGCCAGCAAGGCTTCAAGCCGGCGGCGCTCACGCATCAGCGGCTGCGACAGAGCGGGATTCGCCCATAGTGCAGGTTCGCCGAGTTTTGCTTCAATGGTGCCGAGGTCAGACCGCATCCGGTCCGGGTCAAAGATACTCCCGAAGGTCGGCGACCTTGTCCCGCACAGGGGTGTAGCTAAACTCCAGATCGTTCAACATCGCGTTTGCTCCTGCCGGCTGGGTTCAAGCGGGCGGCCTTGGCTCGAGCCTGCCGGCGTTTACTTCTTTGCCCGTGCTTGATGAAACCCGCGAAGCACATACAGCACCGCGGCTAGTGAAAGTATTTCACACAGGGACGCCCATACATCGCCGAACCGCGTGTAGAACGTCATACCCGAGCGGTACCCGTAATCGACCGCAAGCACACCCACTTTGTGCCGCGCCATGGACTCCGTCACCCGGCCCAGCGGGTCGATCGCCGCCGTCACGCCCGAGTTCGTATCTCGTACGATCCAGCGATCGTTCTCGATCGCCCGCATCCGGGCCATGTTCAGGTGTTGCCAGGGCGCGCTTGTGTCGCCATACCAGCCGTCGTCCGAAATGTTGACAAAGACCTGTGCTCCGTTCTTCGCAAACAGCCGGATCTCATCCGCGAACACCGCCTCGTAACAGATGAAAACGCTGAAGCGGTGCCCGTCCGGCAGCGAAAATACCCGTCGTTCGCGCCCATGGGTGAAGCGTCCCACGTTGCCCGTCAAGGTGCCGGCAAAGGCGAACCAGCGCTCAAAGGGAATGTACTCGCCCCAGGGCACCAGGTGCATCTTGTCGAACTCGCCCAACGAGCGCCCGGACGGATCGGTCACGATGGCAGCGTTGTAGAGCTCCCGGTGGGGGCCGACGGAAGGCGCGCCGACCACTGTTGTTGCCCCCGTGCGGGCGGCGAGCTCGCCCATCAGCATCGTGAAGCGAGGATCCCAGGCACGAAACGGCGAGGGCGACTCCGGCCAGGCCACGATAGCCGGTTTCGGCTCCGGCGGCAGGCACAAGCGCCGGACTTCGACCGGCGCGGGCTCCGGCAGGCCCAGCAGGTAGGGTGTGCAGGTGTCGTCACTTAGTTGGAGGTATTCGCGCGTATGCCGGGTCCAGCTCGCGTCTGCCGGGCTATCGACCCAGTCGTTCTCATCCTGCAGGCCCGCGCCGACCCGCAGGTTCGGCTGGAGAAGCACGGCCCTTGCGCCGGCCGACTGCGGCGCACGCTGCAGCAGCGACCCGGCCTGTAAGCCGCAGCACAGCAGCAGCGCGCTGCCCGCGAACCGCATCCTGCGCCGGGGTGTGCGGGCAAAAAACGCACCCAACCACACCGCGTTGACCCCGGCCAGCACCCACGATAGCCCGTACACGCCGGTCCAGGGTGCCAGGGGCGTCAGCAGGAGGTTGTCGACCTCCGAGTAGCCCAGCTGGTCCCACGGCACACAGGTGAAGTGCGCGGCCAGGTACTCAATCGCGACCCACAAAAACGGCACAGCGACCGCCGCCGGCAGCAGGCGGCTTTGTGTTTGGCCGAGAAACGTCCCGCGCCGGACCACGGCGAGCAGAAAGGCAAACAGAGCGAAGTACCCGCCCAGGATCAGCGAAAATAGTCCCACAATGCCGGCCGCGATCCATGAGGGCAGGCCGCCATACTGGTGCATGGTGGCATAAATCCAGTAGCAGTTCAGTCCGTACCACAGCACGCCGGCACAGTAGCCGGTCAGCGCCGCTTCTCGCAGCGCGCGTGGCCGCGCGACCGCCGCCGGGTGCAGCACCGCCAGCAGCAGAGGCACGAGCGCAAACATGCTCAGAATGGCGCGCGCCGGCGGCAGCGGACCCGCGACCGGGAACGCCCAGTTCAGCAGCAACGCCGAAAGACATGCCAGGCCAAGCCGGACCCGTAGGTCAGAAAAAGTGAAAATGCGGTCAGCGGAGATGCGCATACCGGCTTACCAGATCACGGGCACAGCACCCGAGCTTCGGATCGCCCGGTCTCGCGTGACCAGGGGTACACCGTGCGACAAGGCCGTCGCCCCGATCAAACGATCCATTGGGTCGGATGGGTATGCGGCGGGCAACTCCGCAGCGAGCCTGGCTATGTGAGTCGTCACTGGCAGTATCCTGAAGCGGCTCGCGATGATTTCGAGGAAACGATCCAGCGGGATGGCAATCTTGATTCGACCTCGTTTGACAATCCATGCCAATTCATAAAGCGTGGTGTCCGCAATCAACAAACCATCTGCTGCTTCGATTGCTTCACGCGCTGGTCTTGATACGACCGCGGGTGCGGTGGTCACCCAAATCACCGCACAGGTATCCAGAACAATCATTTCAGCATTTCCCAGTCTTCTTGCGGAATGATCGGGACATCCACCTCGCCGATGATTTCCACTTCGCCCTGAAGACACCCGAAAATATCGCTTTTTTGTTCCTCTACAGGCACCAATCGCGCCACCGGTTTGCCGTTTTTCGTGATCAGTACAGACTCATGCTTCGAGCTCACCTCGTCCATCAATGCTAAACATTTCGCCTTGAAAACTCCCGCCGCAACTGTTTGCATTTCCCACCCCACATTGTGGTCATCCTACCATGGTCATATTTCACACAATTATCAGCGCCAACTCTGCGGTAGAATGCACTCCATGGACCAGCTCGCCCGTCTTGGCGTCCATCTACTTGAGTTGTGCTTCTTTCTTGGGGCAGCCGGCTCCGTGGCCGTCGTGCTTTTTTCGTTCGTCTCCGACGTGAAAGACCTTCTTC
>CAXTYP010000170.1:0-5919 GCA_964248435.1 uncultured Acidobacteriaceae bacterium
GGAAACCTGCGGACGCGTTTACAGGTTCTGCCCTGAAGTGCGCCTGGGATCCTAGGCTGGGACCGCAGCTACCTTCTCGCAACCAGGAACTCGAATGGGCTTGCCAGGCATTAGCACGCCAGGGCGGTGACAGGGTGCAAGAACCTGATTGCGCTCCGCAGGTCGCGTGACGAATTGACAGACGGCATGCTGCACCAGCAAAGGGATTGACTTAGGAGAGAAAGACAAACCTCCACGATGCAGTGGGGCGGCTGGTATCTACTCCGCGCCAAAGCTACTCTGCAGGTCCGGCTGAAAGTATGGCGCAGATGCTGGAGCTACGGTCGAGAACGGACCCGTGTCAATGCCGAGGGACGGCGATGCCGGTCGGCCGGTCGGCATGTTCTACAGCATGGGTGAGCTATCTTATAGTGCTTGTTCCAAATGCTGCTACCTTAGCTCAGCTGGCTTCGTCTTCTTTGTGATCGCTTCGGAGTAGCTCCAAATCACTGAAGGGCTTTCCGAATGACTCCCTGGAGAAGAAACATAGAGCAAGCGTGCGATGTTCGGATTGCTTTCGCGTTGACTTACTCGACGTTCGTGCTGGCTTCCACCCAGGTTCGGCGAAGGTGCAGATTGTTGCTCCATCAGGTGACAAAGCCGCCAGGTATCAGAATCCAGGCCTTATTGGAGCTTTTCAAGGTGCAAACGGCAGATATCGTCTTCATGGTCAACGCGTTCGTAAATGCTGATCATGCACGGCTCAAATGCTATGAAAACCATAAAGGCTGCACTGCACTCGGCCCGGGCGAGTATGAAGCTGAGATTGACAAGGACAGTGTCTGGATCGCTATGCCGGCTCCTGTAACTCACAAGCTCATTCGCAATCCTGGAAAGTAGCAGGCTCCTGGTAGGAAGTCAGCTCACAAGCACCTATCCTGCCCGGAAAGTGCTATAGCCTGGGAGCGATTCGAAGATGTAGATCAGGACGTCCTGACTTGAGCCAGTTTCTGGTGACCCCCGCCCATCAGCGAAGGGAGGGATGGGTGTGTCGTGAAGCAGGCCGAGGTGGCGCGGGGTGATCTGGTGGTCGAATCGAACCGGCGCGCGAGTTCATCATGCAGGTCGCCCGGCAGCAGGTCCGCATCGCGATCGCCACGGCGAGCCGTCGCCTCCAAGTGGCGACTCGGCACGGAGACGATGCGGGTGAGCTCGGTTCGGCGCTTCGCGTGGGCAGGTTTTCGGAGATGCGCCGGGCTGAAGGGAAGGTTTCAAGCAGCGCACGGCGGCGGGTTCCCTTTTGCGGAACCCGGTATTCGGATCGAATGCGTGCAGAAAAACGGCGGAGCGCCCCAGGGATCAGCGCTCCGCCGTTTGTCCGAGCCAGCTTTCCAAGCGGTCTCAACTCAATGCAAGGCCCGCCTGAACCAGGCTGAAGTCGGGCCTGGATCCGATCCTGAAGGCCATACTGGATCCGATCCTGGAGTCGGTTCTGAAACCGACTCCAGGATCAGGCTGTTTAGTCCAGGGCAAACCAGTTGAGGTTGCCGACAGTGTTGTAGAAGCCACCACTGTCCATGACCAACTGCAGAGTGTGGCGCCCTTGCGGCAGCTCCACCCCAGGTATGTCCAGCGTCTGCCAGGTCTGCCAGCCCGTGGTTTCCGGCACCGAAATGGGTCCGGTCACTCGCTGTCCATCGACCGCGAGGTGGAAGACCCCGCCGCCCACGGCGATCGCAACGCGTGCATGCAGGGTGTAAGCGCGCGCGGTGCTGATGTTGACCGAGTAGTTGAGCCAGTCCCCGGGATTGAGGTTACCCACGTCGAAACCACCGCCGGTGTCCGAGCAGTTCTCGATGGAAACGGTTTCCCCGGGACGGACATTCGCGCCGCCCGTGTTGGCCGTCGCCCCGTTCCAATACCCGACCGACTTGCCGCCTGCGTCGAAGTTTTCAACCTCGATCTGGCCCGGAACCGCCCATGGTGTGCCGCCGAACGGGGTGCTGGCAGCAAACGGCTGCACCGCGAACCAGTTGAAGTTGCCCATGCCGGCGGTCGGCCCGTTGCCGTCCAGCGTCACCTGCATCACGTGGCGCCCCGGACGGAGATTGAACGCCGGGGAAACCATGGTGGTGTAGAGCTGAAAGCCGTAGGTGGCCGGGGTGAACAGGGTGCCGGTTGCGTTTTGGCCGTCAAAGGACACGTGGAAGTAGCCGCCCTGCCCGAGCGAAGCCGCACGCGCGAGGAACTGGTAGGTTCCGGCCTGCGTCACGTCGACCGTGTAGCGCAGCCATTCGCCTTCATCCGTGTAACCCACGTCGTAGCCGCCGCCCGTGTCGCCCGTTGCTTCCACGCCCACGGTGGCTGTGCCCCGGTAGGTGGTCATGCCCTGGTTGGTCGTATCCAGGTTGAAGTAACCGACACCGAGACCGCCCTCGTCGAAGTTCTCCGCCTGCACTAGGCCCGGCAGGGTCCAGGGGGTGCCCCCAAAGGGCGTCTCCTTGCCGCCGACCGTCAGTTGCACGGTGGAACTCGCTTGGGTGTTGCCCTGCGTTCCAGTGATCGTGACCGGATACGTGCCGGCAGGCGCGCTTGCAAAGGTTTCCACTGGCAGCAGGTACTGGCCGGAGGAGAAATCAAGAGGCACCAGCTGCCCAAACGCGCCCGAAGGCAGCCCGTTGACCGCCAGTCGCACCGGCCCGCGATCGCTGCCGTAGCGGTTCACAGTCACACCGTAATCGGTGGCCGTGCCCGGCGCGACGATCTCCGAAGGCGGTCCCGCCGTGACATCAAAGGTGTTGCCCGGGTGCCCGGCCCATACAAACGTAGCCACTGCGCCCGGCGGCAGGGTGTAGCTGGTTGTGTTGCCCTTCCAGTTCAAGCTGAAGGCGCTGGCCGACGCCGCGCCATTGAATACCAGCACGGCGATGGAGCCGTCAGGGTTTTTAAAGGCGACATCCTGCAGGTTGCCATCGCCGTAGCTGTTGGACCCGACCCGGTAAGCGCCGGCCTGCACAAATTTCGACAGTTGGCCCAGCACGTAATATTCCACATTGCGCGTCACGGTGGCCGGCGTCGTGCTGGTGTCCACGGTCACAACACCGCGGCAGTTGGAGCAGCCGTGCTCTACCGTGGGGCCGGCGTTCTGGTCCAGGTCCAGGTTCCAGAAGGTGACGGATTTGCCCCAGTTCCGCAGCACTTCGATGACCTCGTGCTGCATGTCATAGGCCAGGTTGTCGGCAAACACCGGAGCGTACGAGCCGCCCGTGCACTCGGTGAAGTAAATGGGAATGCTGTTGTCCAGGTCGTGCACGGCATTTTGAGCGTCGGGCCCTTTGCCCTCGTAGCAGTGGAACGAAACCCCGGCCAGGTAGCGCCGGACCGCCGGATTGCTGGCCAGCGTTTCCGGATATTTCGGGTCATCCCAGTTGTGCTCGTAGCCGAGGATACCCGGCGTCACCTCGGGACGGGCGGTGGGCTGCCCTTCCGGGTGCCGGGGATGCATTTTTTCAAGCGCCGGTCCAAGATACCCGGCAATAAAGCGGCCTTCGTCCGCGACATTGACAAACGTCGTCGGGTAGCCACCGTTTTCATTCCTGGGCTCGTTCTGCACGGCCACGTAATCGATAGGGATACCGTTGGCCTCGTAGGCCTGGACAAACTTGGTGAAGTACTTGGCGAGCGCCGGGAAGTTGGCCGGGTTGATGGTGCCACCGTTCAGGCTGCCGCTGGTCTTCATCCACGCGGGCGGCGACCATGGGAGGGCAAAGACCTTCAGGTTGGGATTGACGGCCAGCGCCGCCTGGATCGTCGGGATGATGTAAGCCTTGTCGTGAGCGATGGAAAACTGCTGCATGTCCGGATCGGTCGAGCCAGGCGCCAGGTCGTCGTAGGTGTAGCTGCTTAGCGACAGGTCGGTCGCACCCATGGGCTGGCGCAGATAGCTGAGGTGGATACCGTCGGGGCTGAACAGGTCGTTCATCAGCGAAGCCCGCTGAACCGCGGTCAGGTTGTTCCAGACCAGGTACGCGCCGGAATCATTAAAGGTCGCGCCCACGCCTTCCAGCCTTTGGTACTGGACCGAATCGTCGACCGTGATGGGCAACTGGGAGCCGGTACCGGGCAGGAACTGGGCATTCGCCTGGGGGGACAGCAGTTGTGACTGGTCCGCCGTGGTTTCCACCACGCGGATGGACTGGGCGTGAGCCGCGGAAAGGCCGCCGAGAAGCGACAAGCCTACGGAAAAGATCTGGATACGGCGCCGGGCACGAGGGGAGCGAAAGGGCAGGGTCATGGCAATCCTTATGGGGAGACTTGGGAGACACAAAGTGGTCCAGTTCAATAAAAGCCCGGTCAGCGCGCGAGCCCCCAAGTGTTAACGTACCGGCTGGAAGGGTGTCAACCGGCAAAGGTGTTCCCTGTATCAAAACGGGAGACCTGGGCAAGGGAGGCCAACAGCCGGCAGAGAACAGGCTTGGGAGCACGCTCCCTGCATCCCAACCTCCTATGACCACCAGTAAAGACCCCATCGCCAAACTCGCGGAGCGGCAAACATGGACCGCTTCGGCGGAACTCCCGGTGCAGGAAGCGGTTCACGCCGCGTTCCGGAAGCTGGGGCCGTACGGCCACACCGTCCGCAACCTGCTGCACGGCACATGGCTGCACCAGCCGTTGCACGCCATCCTGGTGGAAGTGCCGGTCGGCTCCTGGACGGGCACCGTGGTGTTTGACACGATCGCCGCCCTCTCGGGCAGCCGGGCCATGGATACTGCCGCGGACGCGACCAACATCCTGGGGTTGGTGGGTGCGCTTGCGGCCGCAACCACCGGCTTGAACGACTGGGCCGACACCACGGATGAGGCTCGCCGGATTGGCGCGGTGCATGGCTCGCTGAACGTGGTCGCGGTGGCGTTGTTTGGGGCTTCGTGGCTCGCGCGACGCAAGCCAAAATCACGAAAAACGGCACGGGTGCTGGCCGGCATCGGCTTTGCCACGGTTGCGCTCTCGTCGCACCTGGGCGGCAACCTGGTTTATGAGCACGGTATCGGCGTACAGGACAACCAGCCGCTACGGTAGGGTCCTGGCGGGCGCGCGGGGAGTTGCACTGGCTGTTGCAGTGTCCGGCGCGCCGCTCGCTTGCAGGCCGGCGGGCACGCGAACTCGCACCACGGTACCGCGGCCCGGCTCGCTTTCAATCGCGATCGAACCCCCCGCCCGGCCGCAGATGGCGTGACAGATCGCAAGACCCAGTCCTGTTCCGCCGCCCTGCCGGTCGCGCGCCGCGTCAGCCCGGTAAAAGGGCTCAAACACGTGGGGCAACGCCGCCGGATCGATGCCGTCGCCCGTGTCTCGGACTTCAAGCAGGGCTTCCGCATCACCCGCCACCCCGACGCTTACGACCACATGGCCACCTTCCCGGCTGTGCCGCACCGCGTTTTCAACCAGGTTCACACAAAGAAGATCGCAGTCGTGCACCGAAAGCCGCGCCCAGACCGGTGCGGCCGCCCCTGCCTGCTTTTGGAGCCGGACACTTCGCAGCTGGGCCATGGGCCCGAGCACGTGCAGGGCCTCCGCCACGCGCTCCCCGAGGTCACAAAGTTCAATCGAAGCGAGTTCTGACGCCACACCCCCCGTAGAGGTTCCGCGGTCCACAAGACGGAAACGGCGCGCGCGCGCCAGCTGCAGCATCTGTCGCACGGTTGCTTCCATGCGGTCGCAGTCGCGCAGGCTTACCACGAGACCCCGCGCATACTCTTCGGCCGAGCGGGGCCGCAGCAGCAGGAGCTGAAGTGATGATTTGACGATGGCTACATCGGTCTTGAGCTCATGCGAGGCATCGCTGACAAATCGTCCCTGCTGCTCAAACGACTGCTGCAGCCGTTGCACGGAAGCAAGGATGGCGGCCGACAAGGGGGCCAGCTCGGCGGTGGCCAGGGCGCT
>CAXTYP010000171.1:0-5893 GCA_964248435.1 uncultured Acidobacteriaceae bacterium
CCCCGGCGAACCCTAGCGAAACCATGGAGGATGGCGGGTACCATGGATTCTATGACACAAACCCTGGTGACCGGATGTGCCGGTTTTATTGGCTCCAACCTGACCGAAGCCCTTTTGCGCCGTGGCACGGCGGTGCGCGGGCTGGACAACTTTGAGACAGGCCGGCCTGGAAATATCCGGGCACTGCTGGGGATTGCGCAGGAAACCGGCACACCGTTCGAGATGGTGGAAGCCGACCTGCGCGACGCCGGGGCGGTGGCCGAGGCTTGCCGGGGCGTGGAGGTGATCTTTCACCAGGGAGCTTTGCCGTCGGTGCCGCGGTCGATCCGGGAGCCGCGACCTTCGCACACCGCCAATATCGACGGCACCTTCAACCTACTGGAAGGCGCACGGGCGCACGGGGTCCGGCGCGTGGTGTATGCCGCCTCCTCGTCGGCCTATGGCAACCAGCCGGGGTTTCCGCGCGTGGAAACCATGGTGCCCATGCCGATCGCGCCCTACCCCGTGCAAAAGCTCGCCGGGGAGCTATATATGCGGTCGTACTGGCAGGTTTATGGGCTGGAAACAGTGGCGCTGCGCTACTTCAACATCTTTGGGCCGCGGCAAACACCGGACTCGCCCTACTCCGGGGTGATCGCGAAATGGACGCTCGGCATGATGCGGGGGGAGCGGCCCCGGATCTTCGGCGATGGCGAACAAGGGCGGGATTTCACCTTTGTGGCCAACGCAGTCGAGGCCAACCTCCAGGCCGCGGCGGCTCCAGCGGCTAAGGTCGCCGGGCGGGTCTTCAATATCGCCTGCGGCGAGCGGCACACGCTGAACAAGCTGTTTCGCGAGCTCGCCGGGCTCGTGGGGTTTTCCGGGCAGCCGGAGTACGCGCCGGAGCGGGCCGGGGATATTGCGAACTCGCAGGCCTCGATCGAAGCAGCGCGCGAGGCATTCGGCTACGAGCCGCGAATCACGCTTGAAGAAGGGCTGCGGCAAACGGTCGCGTGGTACCGGGCGGTTTACGCGCCGGCGGAAACAGCGGCTTCGGAAGCCTCCGAGGCTTCGGCCACGGCTGCCGATTGACTGCCTTTGCGGGCGAACACACAGGCCGGCCCCGCGCAGCCGACGGCACGGAGGCAAAAGCGTGCTGACAGGACCACGAGCGAAACCCACAGGAGGTCGGCCCCAAGCAGGTGCGTGACCTGGAGGGAAGTAGGCGCGAGCAGCAGCACGTCTGCGGCGCCCAGCACGAGCTGTAGGCCGACCAGGCCGGCGACCGTGTGACTAAGGGTGCGGTTCGCCGCCTCCTGCCGGGTGTTGGCGACGAGAAACAGGATCCAGAACGCCGCGAGAAACGAAAGCGTTGGATGGATCCAGCGGACATGCAGCAACCAGTTCGCGCCGGGGGCGAAGTCCTGCGCGAAGGCCTCGGCCAGCGAGTGTGCGGGGTAGAGCGTGTCGCCGAGCGCGGCGAGCGAGCCACTGACCCCGACCGCAAGGGTAGCGAGCAGGCCAACGCCGCCGAGGACGGGATGGCGCAACGCAACCCCGCCCCGCATACGCGCAGCGTGCCGGCCGAGGAAGTGGGCCGTGAGCGCGAGCGAGGCCAGCAGCAGCAGGGTGTTGGCGAGGTGCAGCGAAAGCCAAAAAGCGCGCATGGGGGACTGGTCGCGCGCGGTGTGGCCCAGCAGCACCAGCAGCGCGCCCAGCAGCCCCTCGTTCAAGGTGAGCAGGACGGCGACCCCTGCAAAGGCTCGTGCAAGATGACGCCGGGCCGTTCCTCGCCAGGTCCATACGCCCAGCAGCAACACAGCTACGACCGCCACGCCGGAAGTGGCGCGATGGGCAAACTCGATGACGGAGGCGGCCGTCTTCCAGTGCTGGACCACGGTGCCGCCGCACAACGGCCAGTGCTCGCCGCAGCCGTTGCCGGAGCCGGTGGCACGGACGACCGCACCCCACAGGATGACCAGAATGTTGTAGGCGACGACCGCCCAGCTATAGCGAAGCAGTGCGCCCGAAGGGGAGATCGAATCGCTACTCCCCAGGGGCTTCATGCCGGTTCCGGTTGCCGCTTCAGCCGGGCCTCCCACGCGGGACGCAGTGTGGGAGCGGGCCGATGGGCGCGTCGGATTGGAAGTATGCATGGGCATGGGAACTCCGGACCGGTCGCAACTGGACCCTTGTGAGATTTTAAGCCCTTGGCAACCCTTAGCCTGCGAATGGAATCTTCAGACCATCTATGAGCAATCATCGCGTCGCCTTTCTGCCCTTCTCCATGGTCCTCGCATCATCCGTCCTGGCCTCTTCCCTGCTGATGCCTTCAGGCCTCCTTGCACAAAGTGCAGGTCAGGACATCCAACACGCCGGCACGGACACCAAGGACGCGGCTGTTGACACCGGTCACGCCACAGTCAAAGGGACCAAAAAGGTCTACCACAAGAGCGCGCATGTGACGAAGGACGTGGGCCACGGTACGGAAGACGTGGGCAAGGATGTAGGCCACGGCACGGAAGATGCCGGCAGGGATGTGGGCCACGGCGCGAAGGACGTGGGCCATGGCACGGAACACGTGGGCAAAGATGTGGGTCACGGCGCGAAAGACGTCGGCCACGACACCAAGAGCGGCACCGGCAAGGTCTACGACAAGACCAAGGAAGGCACCACGGTCGCCGTCGATAAGACGAAGCAGGTCTCGGTCAAGGGCTACGACCGAAGCAAGGAAGGCGTCGAAACGGTCTTTGACCCGAAAGCCGCAAAGAGAGCGAAGCGCAAGGACCGGATAAAAGAAGCCCACATGGATGCGAAAGACAAATTGGGGCTGGAAAAAGACAAGATCAAGGACAGCACGCCCCAGTAAACAGGCCACTTGGGAACTCGCGAGAAAGGAGGCGCGTGCAGCGTCTCCTTTTTTGGCACCCTGGATCGAGGTCCCGGGGGTAATTCGCTCCGTCAAAACGCGATCCGGAGCTACCCTATCCCTTGGCCAGCTCGCGCGCTCGCTCGGTCGCCCGCATGACGGCCTTGATCAGTGTTACGCGCAGGCCACCCTCTTCCAGTTCCAGGATGCCGTCCACGGTGCAACCGGCCGGCGTGGTGACCGCGTCCTTCAGCAGCGCCGGGTGGTAGCCCGTGTCGAGCACCATCTTGGCTGCGCCAAAGGTCGTTTGCGCCGCGAGCAGCGTCGCGATGTCGCGCGGCAGGCCCACCTTGACGCCCGCCTCGGCCAGCGACTCCAGGATGATGTAGATAAAAGCGGGGCCGCTGGCCGAAAGCCCGGTCACAGCGTCCATATGCTTTTCATCGACGATCACCGTGCGCCCGACGGTGGCAAAGATCCGCGAAGCCAGTTCCATCTGCGCGTCGGAGACAAATCGCCCGCGGCATAAGCCGGCGATGCCCGCCCCCAGCACTGAAGGGGTGTTGGGCATGGCGCGGACAACCGGGAGGTCCACCCCGGCGGCCTCCTCGATCGCGCGCGTCTGCACCGAGGCCGCCACCGAGATCAGCAGCTTGCCGGGCGTGAGCGCGGGCCGAATGCGGGTGAGCAGGTCGACGATCTGAAACGGCTTGACCGCGAGCAGCAGGATATCCGCGCCGGTCGCCGCGAGGAGATTGTCGGTCGTCACCTCGACGCCCCACTGGGTCCCCAGTACGGTCGCGCGCTCCTCGTGCGCCACCGTGGCCGTGATCTCGTCGGGCGAAAAAAGCTGCTGCTTCAAAAAAGCCTGCAGCAGGATGCCGCCCATCTTGCCCGCCCCAAGCACTGCGATCCGGCTCACTGCGCACCTCCCTTTTGCTGCGCAATCCATTGATCGACGCGGGTTTCGAGTACGTCCATCGGCAAGGGTCCGGCGTCCAGCACTTCGTCGTGAAACGTCTTGTAGCTGAAACGCGAACCAAGCACGGCCTGTGCCTTCGCGCGCTCCTTCAGGATTTCAAGCTGGCCGATCTTGTAGCCCAGCGCCTGCGCCGGCCAGGCGATATAGCGATCGGTTTCGGCCTGCACTGTTACTTCATCAAGGCCGGTGTGCGCGTGGAAGTAGTCGATCATCTGCGCGCGGCTCCAGTGCTGCGCGTGAACGCCGGTGTCCACCACCAGCCGCACGGCCCGGAAAATGTCGGTTTCAAGCCGGCCGTAGTCCGAATATGGGTCCTGGTAAAAGCCCATGTCCTTGCCCAGCCGCTCGGCATACAAGCCCCAGCCCTCGGTATAGGCCGTGTAGCCGGCGTACTTGCGAAACTGCGGCAGACCGGTCAGCTCCTGCGCAATGGATAACTGGAGATGGTGGCCGGGAATGCCCTCGTGGTACGCGATCGACTCAACGTTTGCGAGCGACCGGTGCGCGAAGTCATAGGTGTTGATGTAAATGGTTCCCGGGCGCGAGCCGTCGGGGGTGCCGCGTTGGTAATAGGCCGGGGCCTGCTCTTTTTCGGAGTAGGACGGGACCGGCTCGACCCGCAGCGACGCCTTGGAAAGAATGCCGAAGTACTCCGGCAGCTTCGGCCGCATCGCGTCAAGGTCCTTGCGGTACACGTCGAGCAGGGCTTCGCGGCTCGCGGGGTGCTGCTTCGGGTCAGCGGCAACCGAGGCGCGGAGGGCGGCAATGTCTTTAAAACCGAGTTTGTGCGCGATCGCGAGAATCTCGGCCTCGTCGCGCGCCACCTCGTCCAGCCCGACCTGGTGAATCTGCGCCGGTGTCAGCTCCGTCGTCGTGCTTTGCCTGACACGGAAAGCATAAAAAGCGTCCCCGTCCGGCAGGGACCACGCGCCGGGTTCCGTGCGGCCTGCGGGGATGTAGGTGGTCTGGAGAAACTTCACGAAACGGGCGTAGGCCGGCAGCACATCGTCCTTGATGGCGAGGAGCAACTCCGCGCGGATGCGGGTCTGCTCCGCTGCCGGGATGCTTGCCGGAAACTTTGCGAGCGGACGCGCAAAGGGGCTGTCTTCGGGTTTCGCGGTGGCAAGGGCCTGCGTCTCGCCGAGAACCTTTTCAAGCAGAATCCTCGGCGGGGTGCGGTGGTCGGCGATGCCGGCCTCGATCGAGTCCGTGACCTGCTGAAAAGCATCCGGCACCGCGTGCATGCGCGTGATGTAGTCGCCGTAATTCTTCACCGTCGCGAAAGGGGCAATGGATTGCAGCTGCGGCAGGTCGACCTGGAGGCCGGAAAACTGGTTGACCGGCATCTGCCAGGGCTTGAACACCGCTCCTTCCTGCTGCTCGGCAAGGGTGCGCATAAGCAGAACACGCGACAGCCGGTCGGCCTCCGGCAGCCCGTCTTCCGGGATCGCCGACAAGCGCTGGAGAAAGACGGCACCACGCGCCAGCTCGTCGTTGTAGGCGGCTGCCGTGTAGTTGTCGAGCCGGTCGTTGTAGCGCGGATCACCCACCGCGGTGGCGAACTCGGGGGAGTGCTGGAGCCGGTCTTGCCAAACCTCGGCATAAATGGCGTTCAGGGCCTCGATACGCGCGGCAGCCGGGGCCCCGGCAGGGTTGGCCGGGGACGGACTTTTTTGGCCGGGCGCGGGGACCAGGGCGGACTTCGGGAAGGTGCCCGGATGCTGGGCCCACAAAAAAGGCCCGGCCGCGAGCATGGACAGTGAAACGGCCAGGCTGAGGAAAGGCCGGAACGTGCGCGCGGTTTGTGGGCGGGGGATCGGGCTTTCGCCGCCCGGTCGGGGAGCAGGGCGCGCACTAGACCCGGGACGGAGTCGCGACACACAAGCCGGGCACATGGCGGGCGAGTGCCGGCGAGCAGTTTGCAGGAGATCGCGGGACGAATTGGAGGCGGCATTGACTTCGGAGCTCATGGGGCGGCAGGGTCCTGGGCAACAAGGGGTCGCGGGCGACGGCGCGCGTGTTGTTGCCGAGTGTACCCCACGGCTGTGCGGGCACTGGCGTGC
>CAXTYP010000172.1:0-5882 GCA_964248435.1 uncultured Acidobacteriaceae bacterium
AGCCCGGCAGCATCGGTCGCCGCGCGAAGCCGGCCCAGGTCCGGGGCCTGGTCAAAACGCACCTGCACGACGGTGCCGCCCTTGAAATCCACATCGAGCGGCAGATGATGCCAAAAAAGCAACGACAGGATGCCGGCGATGCTGAATATCAGGGAAAAGCTGAGAAAGTACCACTTCTTGCCCAGCCAATCGATCTTCGGGTTTTGAAACAGTTCCACGGATGTCCTGCTTTGGAAGGGATCAACAGCACGATGGCCATGCCTGAGCGGCTGACACGTCGAGACCCGCTTCGCGGCGGGTCTCTTGTGAGGCTACACGATCCTGTGGCATGCAAACAGGCTGCAAAATTTAAGGAGGCTTTTTCATGCTTCGCAACTTCGCCCGCCTGCGACCTCCTAAAGCGGATCTTATTCGGAGCACACCCTTGTTTGCGCTCTGTGGCCGCGGCTAGCCCTTGCCCTGCCCAACCTTGATGATCAGGTTCTCGGCAAGGAACGCTACTCCGGACAGCGCCATGCCAGCAACAAAGACCAGCACTCCCCTGCCCATTACCGGATGCATGCCCATAACCTTTTTGCTGCTCATATAGATAGTGCCTTTCCCCGCGCATGGCGGTTTACGTTGCTGTCAAAAATCGTCCGCGAAACAAAAACCGCGGTAAAGATGTTGGCAAACAGCCCAAACGTTAGTGTGATGGCAAAACCCTTCACCGGGCCGGAGCCGAAGATAAACAGGATCGCCGCGGACACAATCGTCGTAACGTGTGTATCGACAATTGTGGTCCAGGCATGAGCGAAGCCCTGGTCCACGGAGGCAGCGGCGCTTTTGCCGGCACGCATTTCCTCGCGGATCCGCTCAAAAATCAGCACGTTCGAGTCCACGCCCATGCCGATCGTCAGGATGACCCCGGCAATGCCGGGCAGGGTAAGAACTGCGTGCGTAAAGCCCATAAAACCCAGTAGAATGATCAGGTTGAGCAGCAGCGCGAGATCGGCGTTGATGCCCGCGCCCCGGTAGTACACGAGCATAAAAGCCATTACGGCGATCATGCCGACGACCGACGCGAGCACACCCTGGCGAATGGAGTCCGCGCCCAGCGACGGGCCGACCGAGCTTTCCTGCAGGTAGTGGATCGAGGCCGGTAGGGCGCCTGTTCGCAGCAGCATGGACAGGTCGCGCGCCGCCTGGTCGGACATGGATCCGCCGGAGATGGTGCCCGTATCGCGGATCTGGTCGCGAATGGTCGCGACCTCGCGGATACGGTTGTCAAGCACGACCGCGAGGCCTTTGCCCTTGTTGGCCGAGGTGAAATCGGCGAAGTGGTTGCCGGCGACGGTGGTCAGGTAAAAAGTGACCTCGGGCTCACTGGTGTTCTGATTCGTGCCGGCCTGGGCGTCGCGGATATCGGTGCCCGCGACTTCCGCCGTTTTCTTGAGCAGGTAAACCTGGTCGGACGAGCCCGGGCTGGTTGCGCCGGGCAATGCATGGACCATTTCCTGGTCGAACGGCACCGTGCCGCCCACTGATGCGCGGGCTTCCGCTTCGCTTGCGAACGGACCGCCGTTGACCAGGTGGATCTCGAGGCGCGCGGTCGACTGGATCACGTCCTTGACCCGCGCGGGGTCGTCGATGCCGGGCAGCTCGACCAGGATCTGGTTGGAGCCGACGTTGTACTCCTGGATGATGGGTTCGGAAACGCCGAGGGTATCGACCCGCTGTCGGATGACGTCGACCGCCTGCTGCAGGGTGCTTGCCTTGAGCGTGGCGATCGCGCTTTGCTTCATCGCGGCGTTCAGCACGCCGTTCTGGTCGCTGAACTCGTACTGCGCCCCGTAGCGGTTGCCCAGCACGGTCCGGGCGTCCGCCATCTTGCCTGCGGGGATGCCGGCGAACTGCAAGGGAGCGGGTTGGCCCGAACTGGAGCCCGCGTTTGGTTTGGACCCGGTCGCAGTGATGCCGGCCGACTGGAGGTCGGACTGCATCCGCACCAGGTCGGAGTCGGTGGTGGCGCCAATCGCTTCATCGACCATCACTTGCAGAATGAGGTGCGTACCGCCGCGAAGATCCAGGCCAAGATGGATGCGGTTGAGCAGCGACTGCTTCAGGGCAGAGGGAGTAACCCCGTGCGGGATACCGAAAATCCCGAAAATAAAGATGACCAGCGTGACGATGATGAGCGCGAGACGAGTGCCGGGACGGTAGCGCATGGTCTACTTTTTATCCTCGTCCGTTGTGACGGAGGCGATCGCGGAGCGCACCACTTCGAGCTTGACCCCATCGGGTGCAACCCGGATGTGGAGGGTATCGTCGCGCAGCGCGAGAATGGTGCCGCGGATGCCGCCGGTGGTCGTGATGCGGTCTCCGGGCTTCAGGTTCCCAAGCATCGTCTGCCACTGCTGCTGTTTTTTCTGGTTGGGCCGCATCAGCAGGAAGTAGAAAACAACGGGGATCAGGATCAGCGGGAGGATGGAGGAAAAGCCGGGCGGGATGGCAAGGGCGGCAAGCAGATCGGGAGCAGACAGATTAAAGGCGACGGGGGTCAAGGCAGATCCTTATCAGATTCTTCCTCGCCCGTTCACTTCAGGGCGAGAAAGTACGAGCCTTGCAAGCTGCTTTATCCGCAAGCAAGACAGGCACTCCCGCTGCCTGAAAGCAAGCGGCGCGCCAAAAGTGATGATCGCCGGTGCGGGGCGGGGTGTCAAGATGGCTAGGAGGAGGAGCCTGCGCGGGGCCTATAGGATCGCGGCGCTAGCCCCAGCGAGTGGCACCCGTGTGAACGGCTCCGTGAACTATAAAAGTGTGGACCATGTAGCTTTTACTTGCTTCAGGGTAAAACGTATGCTGCGATGGCTGGACGGACGAAGACACGGACTGCACAGTGCAACATCCGAACTGCCTACCCTTTCTGCCCTCACGACACCGAGGTATTATGCCCCGATCTGCTGCTTTCCCTTCCAAAGCACTCCGGTTTTGCACCCTTTCATGGGCTGCCATCCTGGTTGCTACCCTGCCTGCGTTCGCTCAACTTCCTTATTCTCCGGCTAACCCAGTCAGCACATCGCCGATCACTGTGACTGAGTATGGCCCGAACTATGACGGAACCCCCGCCCAATACAGCTTCACACTTGCGAACTACAACAACTCGTCCATCTACCCAGTGAGCCTGACGGGAAGCATCACGACAACCGCAAAAGGTACGTATCAATTTCCGCGTGTTCCGCCTGGCCAGTATGTACTCAATATTCTTTACTACGGCAGCGCCAGCTCCCCTCAATCGCAAAGCGCCTACACGTTTGTCGTGGCAGGACCAGGAGCCGACACATCCTCCTCGCTCCAAGGGCAGTATGCGTTTCTGCTGAGCGACAAGTCTCGTCCGGGTGCGTCCGCCGCTGTGGGCAGCTTTACTGCCGACGGCACAGGCAAGATCACCAGCGGGGTACTCGATGCCACGATGGCGAATGGCAGTAGCTTTACCAAACTTTCCTTGACGGGCACTTACCGGCTGAACGCAGCGGGCCAGGGTACGGCAACACTGAACACCTCTCAAGGCACTATCTCGCTTTCGCTGTTCGTTCCTGTTAACCAGACCCTGACGAATATTACATCCGCTACCGTGATGGCTTCAGCCGGCAGTCTTGTCACCGGCAGCGGCATGCTGATGAGCCAAAGCTCCGTCAATCCGGCATTCGCCCCCACACTCAATACCGGTGTACAAGCGGCCCTGATGGGGCAAACCGGGCCAAATCACACACCCATCGCCGGCTCCACCCAGTTCACGTTCCTGACTTCGAGCACAGTCACCGCGTCAGGACAATTAGCCGTGGGGGGCGGGCCAGTGCCTTTCAGCGGTCTCCAGGGTATCTACTCGCCGCTTGACAGCACCACAGGCCGAACCACGCTTTCTTTCGCCATACCCGGTCAGCCCTCGATGACCTATGTCGCATACAAGGTTTCGGACGCATTTTTCACGGTTATGAGCCTAGGTCTATCGGGTGGCACGTTGCTGACGGGAACCGCTGAGAAGTAAGAAGGGCTTCCTCGATGCATGCAGATAGCCAGATCCATTCACCCTTGGCACATGCTTCTGTTCCGCCGGTGGCGATCGCGTCAGCAGGCTCAGTCATCGTTATGCAACTCACCTTTGTTTTCTGGAGCAGCACATTATGATTTTCAATTGTAAGCCTCGGTACTTGTTCGCAATCGGTGCAGCTTTCCTCCTGGGCCAGCATCCCTTCCTCCACGCCCAAGTCAGTTCTGCCCCTTCGCTCAACTACAACATCTCTGTTTCCCCGTTGCCGCTCCAAGTGGGCCAGCCGGTGACTCTCACGGTCGCTGTGCCTTCCACCGTTCCCGATGGCACAAGGCTGACCATTCAGATCAGTCCTCACGTCTACACCGATCCGGGCGGCTTCTTTGGCGTCGCAACGGTTTCCAAGGGCATGGCGGTGATTCAGACTCCTGCGTTTACTGCGCCAGGACAATATGATATTGACGCCAGCTCAGGAAGCAGCGGCTTTGGAGCTGGCGAGATCGCCCTGCTTGTCTCCCCAACGGGCCAAACTCCAGACCCTCTTCTCACCTTTACAGGGCAATATTCTTTTTCTTTCCAGGGCCAAACGGGCACGGCAGCTGCTACTTCGCAGACATTGATCGCCGCCGGCAGCTTCACCGCTGATGGCAAAGGGAACATTACAGCTGGCACATTGGACCTGAATGGCGGCGGATTGCTGATGCAGAACACCGCCGTAAAAGGAACATACGCCCTGGATGCGACGGGAAGCGGGACCGCTCTGCTCGCAACCCCACAAGGTAGCCTCAGCTTTCACTTTGTGGTTCCGCCAGCAGCTCCGGGCTTTCTTGTGCAGAATGGTGCGATTGTATCGAGCGGTGGGGTGACCGGAAGCGGCGACATCGCACGGGTCGGCAACTTTCTTGACTTCTCAGCTTTCTTCTACCCTGAGGTCGGAACAATCAATGCAGCCGTTGACCTTTCCGAAAAACTAACCGCACAAAGTGGTTTATCCCAGGAAGCCGGTCAGTTGACCTTTAGTCAGGACATGACCGTTACAAGCACGGGCTTTGTCAACGCTGGAGCATCAGGGAGTCCGTTCCTGGGCTTGACGGGTACTTATACATCGGCTGACCCGACCACAGGTCGCTTCACAATGACCTTGTCCGCTCCAGGGCAGATGTCCGCAGCGCCAAGCCACTATGCGGTGTACCAGATTAGCCCTGCTTCCCTGTTAGCATTCACTTCTTCGGCCACAACACTCCGCTTGGTATCACTCGATCCTCCCAATACGGCGGCGTTGATTGCAGGAAAGGCGATACGGTAACGAAAACACAGCGGGTATAAACGCGCGTACATTCCTACCCGGGTGCTCAGGGCTGTCTTCAATCCACCGTAGACAGCTCCGCACGCACCTTACGCATAGTCTCGAGATAGAACGCGAGGTTATGGATCGAATTCAGCGTTCCCCCGAGGGCTTCGCCAGAGGCGGTCAGGTGCCGCAGGTAGGCGCGGCTGTAGCGGGCGCAGACCGGGCAGGCGCACTCGGGGTCGATCGGGCCCTCGTCCTCGGCGAAGCGCCGGTTCTTGATGTTGAGCCGGCCTTCGGAGCTGAACAAGAGCCCATGACGGCCGGCGCGCGTCGGGATCGTGCAATCCATCATGTCGACCCCCATCAATGCATACGCACGGATTTCCTCCGGGTAGCCGACGCCCATCACGTAGCGCGGCTTGCCGGCCGGCAGGTCCGGCAGGGTTTCGGCAATGATCTCAAGGGTGCGTTCGCGCGGCTCGCCTACCGCGAGCCCGCCGATCGCGTAGCCGGGCAGGTCCATCGCCACCATGCGCTCGGCTGCTTCGCGACGCAGCGCCG
>CAXTYP010000173.1:0-5873 GCA_964248435.1 uncultured Acidobacteriaceae bacterium
GCCCGTAGCCGGCGCGGGCTGCTGACCGGCAGGAGTATTTGCGGGCACCACTGTCGGAGCGGGGACTGGCTGCTGGTAGTACTGCAGGCGCAGAAACACCGGCGTGACCTCAAGCGGCAGTTTGTCGCTTGGATTGGTGATCAGCGGCTGCGGCGCACTCAGTGCGACGACCTTGTCATCCCAGGAGTCGATCCGTAAATGACTGCCCAGGGGCAAGGCGGCAACCTGGTGAATATCCAACAGGTTGAGCTTGCTTTGCCCTTTACCAAGGTTGACCAGCCAGGGTGTCCCGTCCGGCTGAATCAGCGAATCGCCCAGTCGTGGCGAAAGCAGCGCGGTCAGCTGCTTTTCACGACTTTGCAGCTCTGAGAAGAACAAACCCACACTTGCCGACTTGTCTTTGTAAACGGAGTTGTTAAACAGCTCCAGAGCCTTTTTGGCGGCAGCCACATTGTCCGCGTCCGTATGGTTCATATTGATTCGCTCAAAGGCCGCTTCATCCGGGAACAGCAAACGGTCATTGAAGGCGTACCGCGTATCGATATGGTGGCCAAGGACGATATGTGCCAGCTCGAAGGACAGAACCGCTGCCAGGTCTTCCTCGTTTGGCAGGGTGTCGACCAGACCCTTGCTCAGCAGGATGGTATTGCCGACCGCAAGGGACTCAAGTGGCTGCGTCAGCATGACCCGGCAATGAATATCGGACGGCAGTTGCAGGTTGTTG
The DNA here is from genome assembly GCA_964248435.1 of uncultured Acidobacteriaceae bacterium. Lineage (GTDB taxonomy): Bacteria > Acidobacteriota > Terriglobia > Terriglobales > Acidobacteriaceae > EB88. Next base: position 725 of record CAXTYP010000173.1, read on the forward strand.
CCGATGATGATATTGTTCGTTACCGTCTCCAAAACCTTGTCAAAAGGGCTCGCCGGAGCCAGCAGCCCCGCCTGTACCAGCCGGTCCAGCACGTTGTTTTCAGCCTGGGTTACAAACAGCCGCTGCGCTTGAAGCGGGTTCACATCCTGTGAGTTCTGACTCTGATCCTGTGCGTTCTCAATCTGCATCGACGAGTTGTCAGAAGCGCTTTGTGGAATCTTGAGTGAGTAGCCCCAGAAATACGTTTGTGCCTTGAAGCCTTTCGCATGCGCGGCTGCCGCGCGATCCGTCTCTTCAACATAGATAACAGCCGGCAGCCAAACGCCTTCCTGCAGGTTGGAGCGCCACGAGTCGAAATGGTAGTAGTGCGCATCGTCATCATTCGGGTTGCTGCTGTAGGTACCGTTAAAGCGAACGATATTTCCGTCGCGGTCCTCAATCCAGATACGCCCAAAGAACCTTCCCGCGCCAGCCTTGTTCCTAGGCTTGACATCGAAAACGGCACAGCGCACATTGCCAATGAACTCGCGCCGCACGAATGAGAAGTCATAATGCTCAAAATCAAACCCGGCTGGATCGATAAACATCATGTCCATGAAACCAGTCGCTGAATAGCTCAACTCGAATGCCTTGCTCAGCCCGGTGACGTAGCTCAGCGAGCCATGGAGAAGACCGCGCTTGGTGGCTCGAGAGTCATACTGCTCATTGGAAAAGGTTTTCCCGAAATCCACGCGACCGATAATGTACTGGTCGGAAACCGGTACTTGAAATTCGACCGGGTCGGGCCGCATGTTCTGGATATACGTTTGCACGACCGGCGTATGCTTCGCGATCTGCTTCACAATTGTTTTTTCCTGCCCCATCGCCTTGTTCACCAGGGCTTTCTGGTCCGCGTTGAGCGGAGCCAGCTGGAGCGGTTTTTCCTTTTTTGCGAACACCGGGGCTGCGGCCAATGAAATACCGAGCGCCAACACACCAATACTGCGAGCGACCATAAAAAGAATCCTCATGCCGGAATCGCCGGCGCGCCGTCCATACTGCTTCGAATACCTGTTCGACGTGCAAAAACCGTAACCGGCGTCCTACGCTAGCTGAAATGCCACATGAATCACAGCAACCTGGTCCACCGGTTTCCCATCGCGCGTTGCGGGTTTGAACCGGATACGCCCCGCGGCCAGCCGAGCCTGCTCATCCAGCCCATGGCCCAAGCCACTGACCACCCGTAATACCTCGACCTGGCCGTCGGCAGAAAAGCGGACTTCCAGCGTCACGTCGCCTTGGATATGAGCGTCCCGCGCCTCTGCCGTGTACTGCGGCAGCGGCTTGGACAAGACCACAATCGGTGTCGTAGAAGGTTCCTGCACTCGCGCCGCGCCTGCACTCTGAGCCGGCGGTCCCGATCCAAATCCCGTGGAAGCCACTGCACCACGGCCAGCAGGCGATCCTCCAGATTGCGAACCCGAGTCAAAGCCGGTCGATGCGACGGTTCCACGCCCACCAGGCATCCCGGCCGGCTGCGAACCGGATCCGAATCCGGTTGACGCCACCACCCCACGAGCACTCCCATTGGGCGAGCCCGAGGGTGCGCCCGACCCGAAGCCGGTCGTTGTGACCGATCCTTGCCTTGCTGCCGCACCCGTTGCATTGCTTGCAGTCGCTCCAAACGCCCCAACAGCCGCGAGCTGCGATGGACGACTGGCATTCGGATTGGCCTGCACACCGGTTGGCTGTCCGAAACCGGCTGCCTGGGCCTGCGCCACACGCTGGGTCTGCGCTGCCGGTGCTTCCGGGGACTTGAAAACTCCCACGATCGGTTTCGGCGGCGTAACCACCGGCCTGGGGGCCGGTGCAGGCATGGCAGGGGCTTTAGCCACCTCTTTCGGCAGCTCGACCTTGGGCGGTTCAATGACCGGCTTGGGTGGCGTGATCTTCGGCTCTTCCTTTAGCAAAGGAGGAATGGGCGGCATTTTGATCTTGGGTACCGGCGGCACATACGGCTTGGGCGGGGGTGCCAGGTACACCAACTGCTCCTGCCGGCGCACACGCGCCTCATGCACCTGGTTTATGGTTAAGGCCAGGATCAGGATCAGCAGCAGGATATTGACCCCGGCCGCAACCCCGAACGAGCCGAAACGCCCTTTTTCCTCGGGCAGCAAACCAAAATTTGCATGGTTTAGAACATCACGCGCTCCCGTGCCCGTGCCCACTCCCGTGCCAGCGGTAGCTTTATCGGTGGGACCGGCAGTGCCGCGTAAAGCAGCGGGCTGCTGCTCATCGCGCACTTCTTCGCCATAGATCGGTGGTGTTTGAGGCATAATTCCTATCCCGGTCTCGCATCCGTCCTCTGCGGAGACCATGTTGGTCAGCTGTTTGGGACAACCACGGCCTGATCGGCTCATTGGGCGACCCTGTTCCAAAAAAGCCTTGCGAGCCGCCCGCTTCCGCTGCCTCGGTCGCCACCCGCCTGGGCTGATTCTACCCCCACCTTATCGGCTTCCCCTCGTACTTTGTTCAACAAGTCGGTTACTATGGTGGGCTTGCGATGAAAATCGCTCCAGGCGCTCCGGAACCGGGTCCTTTCGATTACGCTGTTTAGAGCAGGAGAGCGCCTCATCGGTTGCTCTAATTGGGCACAAGCGGAAGGAAACAAACAGTGAAGGTACTGGTAACAGGTGGTGCAGGTTACATCGGTGGTACCGTGGCCGAGCAGTTGCTATCCGAAGGTCATGAAGTCGTCATCTATGACAATCTTTGCCACGGTCATCGCTCCATGCTGCCGGCCGGTGCAACTTTCGTGGAAGGCGAGATCGCGGACCGGGGTCGCCTTGAACACACCCTGGGTGCCGGATTCGATGGCGTGATGCACTTCGCGGCCCTGATCGAGGCGGGCGAAAGCATGCAAAAACCGGAGATCTACTTCCGCAATAACAGTGCGACGACGCTGACCCTGCTTGAAAGCATGCTGGCGAGCAACGTCCGTCGGCTGGTCTTCTCCTCCACCGCCGCTCTTTACGGCGAGCCCGAGGTCACGCCCATTCCCGAGGACGCCCCGCTCCGGCCCACCAACGCCTACGGCGAGTCCAAGCTGCTTGTCGAGCAAATGCTTCCCTGGTTTCATCGCATCCATGGTTTGTCCTATGCCAGCCTGCGTTACTTCAACGTGGCCGGCGCCGTGCCCGGCCGGGGCGAAGCGCATGAACCCGAGTCACACCTGATCCCCCTGGTCCTCGATGTAGCACTTGGCCGCCGCGCTTCCATCAAGATCTTTGGTCAGGACTACCCTACCCCGGACGGCACCGCCGTCCGCGACTACATTCACGTTCATGACCTCGCGCGCGCACACCACTTGGCCCTGGCCGCGCTCGCAGGCAAGGCCGAGCCGCAACAGCTGGTCTACAACATCGGCAATGGTGTAGGTTTCAGTGTCCGTCAGATCGTCGAATCGGTTCGCCGGGTGACCGGGTGTCCTATCACGGTGGTCGAAGAGCCGCGCCGCGCTGGGGACCCCGCCGTCCTGATTGCCAGCTCCGCCAAGATCGGGCGCGAACTCGGCTGGAAGCCGGAGTACACCGAGATTGATGCCATCGTCCAAAGCGCCTGGGTCTGGCACCAGGAGCGCTACCAGCGCGTCGGGGTCAGTGCCTAGGGAGACTTGTGGCAGGCTGCCAAGCGGAGCCTCTAGGGAGACTTGTGGCAGGCTGCCAAGCGGAGCCTCTAGGCAGCAGCCCTGCCGCACACGGTTCCAAAGATGTTAGGCGACTGGAGTGGACCTCGAGTCCGGTAGAACATACGGCCTAAAACGGCCGGCGTCTCCAAGTCAAGTGATTATCAGGCCCGGCGTTAAACCGCTGCACCAGATACCCAACCGCCTGCAAGCGGACCGTGCGGTAGTCGCAGCAGCATAGGCTCGTTTCCTACCATCCAAAAAACAACCAGTGTCAGGCCAAACCGACCGGTATAGATAAATAAGTGCTGGATGTCGGGGTCGACGCATTCCTACCGCCGCAGAAGTAACAACGCGGATTTGCTTGGAGTATCGTCTGCTTTCGACCAGCCTTGGCTTTTGTCTCGGACATAAAGCGCATGAAATCTCCAGCTACCACCGCATGAAAGTCAACAGACTTTTTGCGGTGATAGCCGGTCCGGTCAAACTTCCAAAATCACCGGCATGATCAAGGGCCGACGGCTCGTGTGCTTCTGGATATAGCGCTTCAGGTCGATGCGAATCTTCTCCTTCATCACCCCCGGGTCGGCCTTTTCCTCCGCACTCGAAGTGTCCAGCGTTTGCGTGATCACATTCGCCGCTTCCTTCAGAATTGCCGCGTCCGCGCCGATAAAGCCGCGCGTCACGACCTCCGGCGCTCGCTCCACCTTGCCCGTCAGCTTGTTGATCGTCAGGATCGGCAACACGATGCCGTCCTCCGACAGGTTCCGCCGGTCGCGAATCACCACATCGCCCACCACGTCCGACGTGGAACCGGAATCGATACAAACCCGCCCGGCCGTCACCTTGCCCGACTTGCGGGCCCGGGTCCGTGTGATTTCAAGAACGTCGCCATCCTCGATCAGCACGGCTTCGCCGATCACGCCCGTCGCCTTGGCCAGCTCCGCGTGCTTTTTCAAGTGCCGGAAGTCGCCATGCACCGGGATGAAAAACTTCGGGCGCAGCAGGTTGATCAGCAGTCGCTGCTCCTCCTGCGACGCATGACCGGAAACATGGATCAGCCCCATGGTGCCGTCGTCGTACAGGATCTCGGCCTCGCGCCGGTACAGGTGGTCGATCACCCGGTAGATCGACTTTTCATTGCCCGGAATGACGCGCGAGCTCAGCAGAACCGTGTCGCCCGGTGAAATCCGCGCGTGCTTGTGGTTATCGACCGCGGCTCTCGATAGCGCGCTCATCGGCTCGCCCTGCGTGCCTGAAATCAGCACCATGACGTTTTCCGGCGAATGATCCCCGATCTGCCCCGGGTGGATCATCAGCCCCGGCGGTAGATTCAGGTAGCCCAGGTCCTGCGCGATCTCGCTCGATTCCATCATCGAGCGACCCACCACCGCGACCTTGCGCCCGTGCTTCTGGGCCAGGTCCAGTGCGATCTGGATGCGGTAGATCGAGCTTGAAAAGCACGAGAAAAACAGCTTCTTCTTG
>CAXTYP010000174.1:0-5834 GCA_964248435.1 uncultured Acidobacteriaceae bacterium
CTGCAGCCGGGTTGCGCTCGGCGAGGATGGCGGTTTTGCCGCCGGGGGCCGCGCAGGCATCCAGGATCGCCGGTCCGGCCCCGTGCGCGGCCAGCTCGCCGACCAGCTGCGAGGCTTCGTCCTGCATCCTCATGCCGCCCGGATCACTCCCCTTGCCGATCCGGCGGGCGCGGGTCAGAAACGCGTCGGGCTCTCCATCATCGCTGCTTTCTAGACCTGCCGGCACCCGCACCGTGATGGGTGATGGCTGCTGGCCGAACGCACAGATCGCCTTTGCCTCATCGCCGCCGAACCGCTTGCGCCAGCGCTCCAGCATCCAGCGCGGGTAGGCTGCTTCGGCTTCATTTCTGATGCCGCGCAGGGTTTCGCGCTCCCTCAGCAGCCGCCGCAGCACTGCGTTCGTGAGGCTGGCCATCGCCTGGCCGTCGGCCTCCTTGGCCAGCTCGACCGAGTCGTTGACCGCCGCGTGCGAGGGAATCCGGTCCAAAAACAGGAGCTGGTAGGCTCCCATGCGCATCGCGACCATGACGCCGAGATGCATGTCGGACTCCGGGTAGCGAAGGCGCGCGGCGATCTCGCGATCGAGCACCATCTGCCACCGAAGGGTTCCGCGCACCAGCTCGGTCGTCAGATCGCGGTCCTGCCGCGACAAGGCTTCAACGCGCGGAGTGCGCAGCTGGTCGTCGGAGTGAGCGGTGCCGCGCTCGACCAGCAGCAGGACATGGGCGGCGGCGATCCGCGCCGGGGCAACCGTCGATTTCACGGCTGTAATTCCAGGTTTGCCGGGCTCAGCCAAGGCGCGTTCCTCCAATGGACGGATGGCCACGCAGGAAATCCGCCGCGCCGGCCGCACGCTTGCCTTCGAGCTGAACTTCCAGCAGTTCGACACAACGCCCGTCGCCGCAGCCAAGCAGCAAGCGGTCATCATGGACGGTCAGTACGCCGGGCTCGCTCTTTGCAGAGAAAGCCGGACGCATGCGCGTTGCGGTGAACTTTTTGCCTTCCAGCATGGTCCAGGCACCGGGCCAGGGCTGAAAGCCTCGCCAGCGGTTGAAGACCGCTTCCGCGGGGCGTGATGGGTCGATCCGTCCGTCGTCGCGGGTCAGCAAGGGCGCTTGGGTCGCAAGAGCGTCGTCCTGCGGCACAGGTTTGAGCGTCCCGGCTTCGAGCCCGTCGAGGGTCGATACGAGCAGCGGCGCGCCCAATTCGGCGAGCTTCACAAACAACTTCTCCGCTGTCGCTTCCGGCTCCACGGGCAACTCCGCTCGCTCCAGCATGGGGCCGGTATCGAGCCCTTCTTCGAGCAGCATGGTCGTAACGCCGGTGACAGCGTCGCCATGCGCGACAGCCCACTGGATGGGCGCGGCTCCCCGGTAGTTCGGCAGCAGCGATCCATGGAGGTTGATGCAGCCCAGGCGCGGCAGCCCGAGCATCCATGGCGGCACAATGCGGCCGTACGCAACCACGACGATCGCGTCGGGTTCGATAGCTTCCAGTCGGGCGCGCAGGGCGTCATTGCCCCGAATCCTTTCCGGCTGATCGATCGCAAGCCCGGCCTCGAGCGCTGCTGTTTTGATCGCCGACGGGGTCATCTTCATGCCGCGTCCGCTCGGCCGGTCAGGCTGGGTCAGCACCAGCGCGATCTCATGCCCGGCCCCAAGCAGCGCCCGGAGCGACGGCACGGCGAACGGCGGGGTGCCGCAAAAGACCAGGCGCAGAGTAGCGCGGCCTTCGCCCGGCGAGCCAGAAGGTGACCCTACCACTCGCCCGCCTTTTGCAGCTTGCGGATCTTGCGTAGAACAAAGTCGCGCTTGAGCGCGGAAACGCGTGCAAAGAACAGGACTCCATGCAGGTGGTCGATCTCGTGCTGAAATGCCCGGGCCAGCAGTTCTTCACCTTCGCGCTCGCTCCACGCACCGGTTTCATCCTGCGCACGCACCCGCACCCGCGCCGACCGCGAAACCTTTTCGCGGATTTCCGGCAGCGACAGGCAGCCTTCGTCCTCGTACTGGCGGCCTTCGCGGAAGACGATCTCCGGGTTGATCAGCACGATCCGGTCCTCGGGCCGCTCCTGAAAGCTCAGGTCGATGACCGTGATCTGCCTGGAAATACCGATCTGCGGGGCCGCCAGACCGATGCCCTTGGCCGCGTACATCGACTCGAACATGTCTTCCACCAGTGCCCGCAAGGCCTCGTCGAACACGGTGACCGGCTCAGCCTCCCGCAGCAGCACCGGGTCCGGATACTTCACAATCTCTCGAATCATTCCCACCACTCTTCTTTCCATCGTAGAGCAATGGCAGGAGAGTGAGACCAAGGCGGGCGGCGGTGGCGCTGCTGAAGCCGCGAGACGCTGTTTCATCCACCCGCAGCTCCCGCGATGGATGAGGAGCGAAGCTCGATCGCCGACCCTTTTGGCCTCCCTCGCATGAGGCCACTACACCTTGGTCGGCTCATTATCGCTCAGAATCTATGGCCAGACGATAACGGAACAGCGCAGAACCAATTGCAGTGTCGTTCACAAATCATGCATGTGGTACCGCTCTGCGTATTCTGACCTTAAAGCCTGGATGTACCATGAATCTAAGTCACTGTAACTACTTACCAGGTCAAATGTGTCCGGCTCGACAGCGACATAGCTGTTTGCCTGGAACACGGAAATAAATATGCCGACATGGAACACCGAACCAGGAACAGATAATCCCTTGGAGCGCCAGAATCTTGTTTCGGACATAACACTTTCATTGGAGCCTATAGGAGCCAGCAATGTTTCTGACTCGAAGAGCTCTCCACTGCCGAACTTACTCCAAAAATCTACAAGATCTCTGGGCGGAGTAGTTTCGCATTCGTCCCTGTCCGAACCCTGTAGCTAGTTTTGCATCACCAGTTGGAATACATGTGGGTACTTGGCGATGTCGGAAGATATCACGCCTATCATCTCGCAGCTAGGCTCCCTTGTGAGCAAGGATACGCAGCTCTCTTGTTGCAGTTAGGGCGGAGCTCACGTGCTCGCCTAAGCCAGCCAACAATCAATCCAACACTTATCTAGTAAGCGCGGATCTGCTCCAGATAACCCTCGTAGTTCCGTTTCAGCTCCCGTAGTGAGTCGCCGCCGAATTTTTCCAGTACGAGTCGCGCGAACGCGAGCGCGACCATGGCTTCCGCCGCGACCCCGGCCGCCGGCACCACGCAGACATCCGATCGCTCGTAGGCAGCCTTGGTTTCTTCGCGGCCTTGATAGGTGACCGACGCCAGCGGCCGCCGCAGGGTCGAGATCGGCTTCAGATAGCCGCGCACGACGATGTCTTCGCCGTTCGAGATACCGCCCTCGACCCCGCCCGCGTTGTTGCGCTCGCGCGTGAACCGCGTGTGCCGGGCAGGGTTTTCAGTGCCTTCTTCAGCTCCGTCGACACCCGCGTAGCCGATGGCATCGTGTACCTCGGACCCCAGCGACTCGGCCGCCGTGACCCCGCGCCCCAGTTCAACCGCCTTGACCGCCTGCAGGCTCATCACCGCTTGCGCCAGGATGCCGTCCAGCCGCTCATCCCAATTGGCGTAGGTGCCGACCCCGGCCGGCGCGCCATGGACCACGACTTCAAACACCCCTCCGATCGAGTCGCCGGTTCGCAGCGCCAGGTCCACCTCGGCCTTCATGGCGGCTTCTGCCTCGGCGTCGACGCAGCCCAGCACGACCTCTTCTTTCCACGACAAGGCGGCGATCTCTGTCCAATCGGCGTCGCGGCCCAGCTCGGCCCGGCCCACGCGGACTACGTGCGACAGGACCTGAATCCCAAGCTCGGCCAGCAGCAGCTTGGCGATCGCCCCGGCGGCCACCCTCGCGGTGGACTCGCGCGCCGACGCCCGCTCGAGCACATAGCGCGCGTCGCGAAAGTCGTACTTGAGCGAACCGGCCAGGTCGGCATGGCCGGGACGCGGCGATGCGACGGCCTTGTGCAGCGCGGGGTCGCCGGCTTCAACGGGCAGAATGTCGCGCCAATTGTCCCAGTCGCGGTTGGCGATCACCATGGAAATAGGCGCACCGATGGTGCAGCCATGGCGCACGCCGGACAGGATGTGAGCGGTGTCCTGCTCAATGCGCATACGACCGCCACGGCCATAGCCCTGCTGGCGACGCCATAGCTCGCGGTTCACAAAAGCCTGATCGACCGGCACCCCCGCCGGCATGCCGGACACCAGCGCAACCAGGCTTTCGCCGTGCGACTCCCCTGCGGTAGCAAACCTCAACATAGTTTCCGATTGTACCGGGCCTAGTCCCAGCCTGGTTGAAGAGGCGAGCACTGCATTTCTGCTACAACCAGTTTTATCGCGCTGCCTGCTTCAATTCGAGCCGCTATCATGTGAGATGGAGGGCAACAATGGACGTTTCGATTAAATCTTTCGATGTGCAGAGGGAATTGAAGAATAAGGGCATGGAAATAGAGATTAGGGAGCCGAACAATGGTGCCAGATTGGGAGATTTGTTCATCACGAAAAGTCACCTGATCTGGTGTGAAGGTAAAGTGCGTCGCGAAAACGGTAAGAAGATCAAGTGGACCGACTTCTTCGAAAGCATGAGTTCAATGGAGAAGCAGGGCAAGGTGTCCAAGAAGAAGTCGACAAAAAGAGCAGCAATCTCCCCTAATCCCGAGTAGAAGAAACAACGTTCTCCCGGCGGTAAATGCACCAAAGCAGGATCATAATTGGCGCATTGGAGAAGCATGACTGAGCCATGCATTCTGGCCCCGGTAATCTCGGCTTAGGACGCGCACGCCTACTCCCCGGCCAGGTAACCGCGCGTGTCCAGCAGCGCGCGCTCCATGGAGCGCACGTACTCGGTCGGCTCCGCACCGCTTGCGCCGTTGCTGAGCGCCTTGGCAAATTCGCTGCGCAGGGTCTGCATCTTGGCGTCCAGGTCGTCAAGATAGTGCAGCAGCAGCGCTTCGGCGGTCATCGGCAGCTTCGGCGAGCCGAACTCCAGCCGGCCATGATGCGAAAGCACGAGGTGGAGCAGCAGGGTGCGCAGCCTCGGCGGAAACTGCGGCATTTGGGCGATTTTCGCCTCAATCATTGCCGTGCCGATCGTGATATGGCCCAGCAACTGGCCCTCGACGGTGTAGCCGAAGCTGGTGCCCCAGCGCAGCTCGTGCAGCTTGCCGATGTCGTGGAGCATGGCCCCGGCCAGCAGCAGGTCGCGATGGACCTCCGGGTATTGCGGCGCTGCGCGCTCGCACAGCTCAACGAGCGAAACAACGTGTTCCAGCAGGCCGCCGATCCAGGCGTGGTGCAGCGCTTTGGCCGCCGGGGCTTCGCGCAGGGCGGAGCTGATCGCCGGGTCCGCCAGAAAAAGCTCAAGCAGCGCGCGGAGGTGCGGGTCAGCGAGGCTCGCGACAAAGCCGGTGAGCCGGGCCCACAGGTCGTCGATGCTGAAGCTGGTTTTGGGGACAAAGTCGCCGTGTTCATACTCGCCCGCGTCGGCCAGGGGGTCGGCCCGGCGCAGTTTGTCGATCTTGACCTGAAGCTTGTCCTGGTAGCGGCACACCTGGCCCCGCAGCTTCACCACGTCGCCCGAGACAAAAAGTCCCGCGCCGTCCGGTTCCCACATCCGGCCTTCCAGCTGGCCGGTGCGGTCGCACAGCGTCATGGACAGGTACGCGGCACCGCCCGCAGTAGTGCGCAACTGCCGGTTCGAAGCCACGAAGTAGCCGACAACCGCCTGATTTTCTTTCGACCCGAGCTCCCCGGCCCACACCGTTTTCATAACGCTACTGGGGAGGGTTGCCGGCGGGCGGATTGTTCGACGGCGTGCCGGGTGCGGGTGTCGGTGAACCCAATGG
>CAXTYP010000175.1:0-5822 GCA_964248435.1 uncultured Acidobacteriaceae bacterium
TCCCATGGCGGGCCGCGGCGGCGCGGCAATCCTCAAATTCGGGCGCAGCGTTCCACGGATCGCCCTCGCGGGTGCCGATCTTGATCCGGATGACGCCAAAAGGCGTGTCGACCGGGGCGTGGTGCCGCTCAAGGCACACGCGGCGTTCTTCGCGCCGGCGCACCCCCAGGGTGCTCGTTTCGCGCAGCAACAAGGCTTCCATGGCAGCGGCGTGGGACGGGGAGGCCAGCACGGTCAGAAGGGTGCCGGGGCGCCCTTTCTTCATTAGAACCGGCGTCATCATAACGTCCAGTGCGCCCAGGGCCAGCGCCCGTTCCGCGGCATGCGCCAGTACTTCCGGGGTGGTGTCATCAAGCGCCGTCTCCAAAACGGTCACGGTTCCCTGGTCTGTGTGGGCGACGCGCTCCGGCGAGCGCCCGGCCTCGACCCTTTGCCCGAGACTCAGACGCAGGACATTCGGAAAGCCGCGCGGGTTGCGTGTGCCCGCACCGTACCCGATCGAATCGACCGCCATGCCTGGTTGTGGGCCGAACTCGGGATCGAGCATGCGCAACAGCGCAGCGCCGGTCGGGGTGACCAGTTCCTTTTGGATGTGTGCCGAGTAGGTGGGCAGGCCGTGCAGCAGGTCTGCCGTCGCGGGTGCCGGCACCGGGAACAGACCGTGCGCGCAATGCACCATGCCGCCGCCCACGTTCACCGGCGAACTATGCCAGGCGACGGGGCCATTGGCAACCAGGTGCTCGATGCCCGCGCAGCTTGCCACAATGTCCACGATGGCATCGACGGCGCCGACCTCGTGGAAGTGGATTTGCTCAACCGGCACGTTGTGGATCTTGGCTTCAGAATGGCCCAGCAGTTCAAAGGTCCGGATTGCTCGGTGCTTGACGCCTGCCGGCAGGGGAGCGGCCCCGATCAGCTCGCGGATGGCCAACAAGGAGCGCCCGTGGACGTGGGGCGCTGCGCCCGGGCTGTGCGGGTGCTCGTGATCGTGATCGGCTTTTGGCGCGGGCTCGTGAGGATGTTCATGCGTGTGTTCGTGCGCTTGTTCGTACGTGGTGTGCTTTGGTTTGGGTTTCTGGGGATGTTCGTGTGAATGGGTGTGCTCGTGATCGTGCGTGTGTGGGTGGTCGAGCTCTTGAGCGTGCGAGTGCTCGTGCGGGTGCTCGTGCGGGGCTTCCTCGGCCAGCCTGCCGTGTTCCAGCACATGGACCTTGGTCGCGGAAATGCCGCTCCGGTCTACGGTTTCAACGCGAAGCGTGGCATGGAGGCCGAGCGCGGCAACGGCTTCCTCCAAGACCTGCCGGGGCACTCCGGCATCCAGCAAGGCGCCCAGAAACATGTCGCCGGAGATGCCGGCAAAACAATCGAGATAAGCAATGCGCATGGAGGTCCCTTGTGAAACAGATCAGCTGGCCGGGCGAAGCGCCGAAAGCGGCAGCACGGCGTTCATGGAGCCGGAGCGGTAACCCTGCGTGTCGAGCGTGACATACGCGAAACCGAAGGGGCGAAGCGCCGCAGTGATCGCGTCGAGTACTTCGAGTGACAGCGCGCGAGGGAGGTCGGCGCGATCGATCTCGACCCGTGCCAGGTCGCCATGGTGGCGCACCCGCACCTGGGGAAAGCCGAGCCGGTGCAGCGCGGCCTCGGCCTGCTCCACCTGATGGAGATTTTCAATCGTGACCGGCCTGCCGTATTCGATGCGCGAGGACAAGCAGGCTGACGCCGGTTTGTCCCAGATGCGCAGCCCATGAGCCTGGGCCAGCGAGCGAATTTCGGCCTTGAACAAGCCGGCGGTCACCAGCGGCGCGTGCGCGCGGTGCAGCGAGGCCGCCTGCTGCCCAGGGCGAAACTCGCCGCGATCGTCCATGTTCATGCCGTACGCCAGGTGCGCAAAGCCGAGCTCTTGCCGCGCGGCTTCCATCGAGGTAAACAGCTCGTCCTTGCAGTGAAAGCAACGCTGGGCGTCGTTGCGCGCGTACTCGGGCTTGCTCATCTCCGCGGTTTGAAGAATATGCGCAGGGATGCCGTTTTCGGCAGTAAAGGCGAGCGCGGCCGCGAGCTCGGCGCGGGGCAGGGAAGGCGAGTCGGCGATGACGGCCAGCATGCGTGGGCCGAGCGCCCGGTGTGCCGCATAGGCCAGAAATGCCGAGTCGGTGCCGCCGGAGTAGGCCACAAGCACACTGCCCAGCTCGCGGAGAGTTTCCGCCAGCACGGCCGCTTTTCGGTCAAGATCGCTCACCAGAGAATGGTAGCGCAGCCGGCATGTCCGGCGCTTGCCGGACAGGGGATCAGCGGAGAAGCGGCGGCAGCCGGTCGGAAGCGCCCAGGACAAAGATAAGGCCAATGGCGAAGCTGTATGCCGCTGTGAGCAGCGTAAGAAACGACTGGATGCGAGGCCGGTGGATGCTGCTGAGGAAGAGACCGGAAGCCGAAGCCGTCATCAGCGTGTTCATGAGCAGGAGGCCGCCGATGAAGCAGACCAGGCCCAGCAGGCCACGGCTGGTGCCGCCGAGGTTGGCCGCCAGCAGAAACAGGACCAGCTGCGACGGCGTTTCCGCTCCCAACCCATGGAGGATGCCGACAAAGAACACCGACCCTTGTCCGTACTGAAAAGTAAACGGCTCAGGTGGGGCAAGAGCAGGGTTGCGCCACCGGCGGACTCGCCAGCGCAGGTGGTGCGCACCCCGAACCAGCAGCGCCATCCGGCTGACCGGGTGGCTGTGCTGATGGGGAGCGCGCCGGAAAAAAGCAACCAGCACGTAGACAGTGAGCACCAGCAGGGTCGCCCCGACCGCCCGCTCCCCAAAAAGATCAAGATGGACGGGCAACGACAACCGGAATACCACCACGGCGACGCCCAGCACGGCCACGGTCAGCGCGTGGCCCAGGGCATAAAGCAGGCCCAAGCGCATGCCCTCGCGCCAGCCGCGCTGCACGCTGGTGATATCGGTGATGGCGGCGAGGTGGTCGTAGTCAAAGCCGTGGCGCAGGCCCAAAAGGGCGCAGGACAGCAGGGCCAGCTCAAGGGTTCCACGCATCTCTTCCACCATACTGAGATCGGAGCACAAGGCACAAAGGGAGGATTGAAGGGGCGCAGGCACCGGGCATGGGTCAGACCGAGCCCGGGGGCGAAAGGCCCTCTATAATCAATGGGATGGTTCGTGACGGTTACATGTACGGCGTTTCGCTTGCCCTGGTCGCGGTCGCCCTGGGGGCGCTTACCGGTGTTTGGTGGTGGAGCTTGCTGCCGCTGGCGCTGGCGGCTTTCTTCCTGTGGTTTTTTCGCGACCCGGAACGCGCGATTCCACAGGCGCCAGGCATGGTCGTATCGCCCGCCGACGGCAAGGTGACAAGCATCGAGCAGATTGTGACGCCGTCCGGCGCGCGGACCCGCATCTCCATCTTCCTCAATGTCTTCAACGTGCATGTCAACCGCGCCCCGGTAGCCGGGACGGTGCGGGAAGTGCGCTACCAAAAGGGTGCATTTGTGAACGCGATGGACGCCGCTTCAGCCGACCGCAATGAGCAGAATATCTGTGTCATGGAGGCCGACGACGGCTACGAGGTGGTGTTTAAGCAGATTGCTGGCCTGCTGGCGCGGCGCATCGTGTTCCGCCATGCGGCAGGCGACCGGCTGCTGCGCGGGCAAAGGGTCGGCCTGATCAAGTTCGGTTCACGAACCGACCTGCTGCTGCCCGCCGGCACCGAGGTGCGTGTGGAGCTGGGTGCGATCGTGAAAGGTGGCAGCACGGTGCTGGCGTTTGTTTCGCCACGAACCGCCGCCTCCTCCAGGGCCACAGCGGTCGAGATGCCAAGCCTGAAGACCAGTTTGGAGACCAGCCTGGAATCGAGCCTGGAGCCGGTCCGTTGAGCAAGGCACCGCGGCTTGTGTCCATGGCAGTGGACGCTCCCGACGCGCCACGGCCCACGGGACAGCGCCGCAAGCCGCGCGGCATGTACCTGCTGCCGTCGTTGTTTACCGCCGGCAACATTGCGGCGGGCTACTTCGCTATCACCCAAAGCCTCCAAGGGTCCATCCTGGAGCCGCAGCATTTCGACTACGCAGCCCTGGCTATCGGCTTTGCGATCCCGTTTGACACCATCGACGGACGTATCGCCCGCATGACGAACACGACCAGCGATTTCGGCAAGGAACTCGATTCGCTCGCCGACGTGATCACCTTTGGGGTGGCGCCGTCGCTGCTGGCTTACTGCTGGGGGTTCCAGATGTTACCCCATGGGCTGGGCGACCCCCTGCGTCACAAGCTGGTCGACCTGGGCGCCCTGGTCTGCTTTCTGTTTCTGCTGTGCGGGGCGGCTCGCCTGGCCCGGTTCAACAGCATGGGCACCCCCAAGCCGAAAAACCCCGGCCGTCCGGGTCGCAAGTATTTCGTCGGCATGCCCATTCCGGCAGCGGCAGGAGCCGTGGCGGCAGTGGTGCATTTCTTCAGCGGCATCCCAGTTGCTGTGTCGTGGGTGGCGTGGCTTTGGGGCGCGTATGTCAGCTTTCTCGGCTTCCTGATGGTCAGTACCTGGCGCTTTTGGAGCGGCAAGGAAATGGACCTGACCCATACTCATCCTTTTCGGTGGATCGTGCTGCTGGGTGCCTTTCTTTACGCGCTTGTGTTTTTTTCTCAGTACGTCCTGGCTGCCATCGCGCTCGTCTACCTTTTCTCAGGCGTGCTGGCGAGGCTGCTGTACGGTTGGCAACGAAAATCGGCGCGTCTCGGCCAGGCCTAAGCATGGTGTTCCTCACTCCCAGCCTCATGGAGAGCGCCGGAGCCAGGCACCGGGTGCAGGCTGTGTGACTGAGTCGGCGAATCGCCTGGCCGCGCGTGTGTCTACGAGCTCGCGCCGGGCCAAGTAAAGGAAATCATGTCGGAGCAAGTACGGATCGCAATCGTAGGGGCCGCAGCGCTGCGCGGCAAGGAGCTGACCGAGGCGGTTGAGGACAGTTCGCTGGCCGCGGCGGAGCTGCTGTTGATGGACGACGATGAGGGCTTGGGTCAGCTGGAAGCCGTCGGTGACGAGGTCACCATCGTTCAAAGTATCGACGACGATTCGTTCGCCCGCGTCGACTACGTATTTTTCACCGGCTCGCCCGCGCAGGCCAGCCAGCACTGGCAGGCAGCCGTCCGGGCGCATAGCAGCGTGATTGACCTGACAGGCGTGCTCGAAGGCGAGCCCGGGGTGCTGGTGGCCTCGCCCTGGGTTCGCGACGCGATCGAGAACCCGACGACTCCGGCCCCTGATCTTCATACCCCGGCGCTGGTGCCGGCGCATGCGGCGGCCACGGCACTGGGCTTGCTGATGGCGCGTTTAGGGGATGTGGGCGCGGTGCGCTCGGCCTGGGCGACGGTGCACGAACCGGCGTCCGAGCACGGCCGCGCCGCAGTGGACGAGCTGCACCAGCAGACGGTGACCCTGCTCAACTTTCAAAGCATGCCCAAGGACGTTTATGACATGCAGGTCGCGTTCAACCTGACGCCCGTTGCCGGCGAGGCGGCCAAGGTCGACATCCCCGCGGTGGAGGCGCGCATTAGGCGCCACTACGCGGCTCTTTCCGGCGGACGCCTGCCGCAGTTAAGCATCCAGCTGGTGCAGGCGCCGACCTTTCATGGCTACGCTATGTCGCTGGGGATCGAGCTCGAGCGCGGCGTTGCACTGGAACACCTGGAGGCCGCTCTCGCCGGCGACCATGTTGATGTGGTGATCGGCGACGGCGACCCACCCAGCAACCTCAGCTGCGCCGGGCAGGAAGACATCCTGCTGCGCGTGCGGCAGGCAGACGCGAACGAGGCCTTGTCGACCCGGTTCTGGAT
>CAXTYP010000176.1:0-5811 GCA_964248435.1 uncultured Acidobacteriaceae bacterium
GAGGCACGCAGGCCCACGCCGACCGCGCGCTGCGGCTCGGTTTTCTCATCTCGTTTGCCGGCAATCTCTCCTATCCGGCGGCCATCCCGCTGCGCGCGGTCGCCGCGGCTGTGCCGCTCGACCGGCTGCTGGTTGAAACCGACTGCCCTTGTCTGGCCCCTGTGCCCGAGCGCGGCCAGCGCAACGAGCCCGCGCTGATCACGCACACAGCGGCGGCGTTGGCCGCGCTCCGCGGCCTCGCCCCCGATGAGCTCGCGCGGGAAACCTCTGCCAACTTCGCGCGCTTCTTTAAGCTGTCCAGCGCGGTTCGGATCCCATGACCGAACCCTCAGGCGGCAAGCACCCATCCAAAGAGCTGCAAGCAAGAAAGAAAGAAGGAAATGCCCATGGCTGCCGATAACTCTTTTGATGTTGTCTCCAAGGTCGATATTCAGGAGGTAAAAAACGCGATCGACCAGGCCACCAAGGAGGTCAATGCCCGCTTCGACCTCAAGGACTCCAAGTCGACCATCAAGCTCGACGGCGAGGAAAAAGGGCTGGAGCTGCACTCGGCCGACAACTACAAGCTGGAAGCAGTCACCGAGATCCTGCAGCAGAAGCTGATCAAGCGCGGAATCTCCATCAAGTCGCTCGAGTACGGCAAGATTGAACCGGCTTCGGGCTCCAGCGTCCGTCAAAAAGTGACCCTCAAGCAGGGCATCGCCGGCGAAAAAGCCAAGGAGATCGTCAAGCTCATCAAGGATTCAAAGAAAAAGATCCAGGCTTCCATCCAGGGCGACACGGTCCGCATTACCGGCAAGGATCGCGATACTCTACAAGAGGCGATCGCGCTGCTGAAAGGGCACGATTTCGGGATCGACATGCAGTTCACCAACTTCCGCACTAATTAGCGGTGGCTTGAAGGAAGGATCGCCGCGGCACAGGACCGGTGGCGTTCAGTTCGATAGCTGATCTAAAAAGCACCGCCGGCGAGGGATTTGGCGGAACACAACAGGGTTTTGGTTCGAAGGCCGCTTCCCGCGCATCCCTTCGGCAGGAGCAAGCTTGGGCATCGCAGCGACGGCAACGGCCAAGGAGGTGTTCGACCTCCTGCACGACGATCTTCTCGCCACGGAGCGGGAGTTTGGCCGCGATGCCGTGTCCACGGTCGCCGCCATCACCGAGATCACCGAGTACCTGCGCGAAAGCGGCGGCAAGCGCATTCGCCCTTCCCTTCTGCTGCTGGCCTGCCGCGCCCTCGGATACTCCGGCCCGTCCATGCACCGGCTCGGGGCGGTGGTCGAAATGGTGCACACGGCAACCCTGGTCCATGACGACATCATCGACGGCGCCGAGCTGCGCCGCGGCCGCCCCTCCCCCAACACCACCTGGGGCAACTCCCGCTGCGTGCTGGCCGGCGACTGGCTGTACATGCAGGCTTTTCGCATCGCGCTCGATGAGCAGAACTTTCGCGTCCTGGAGCTGCTGATCTCGCTCACCCAGGCCATGGTCGAGGGCGAGCTGCTGCAAACCGAGAAGCTGGGCCGCGCTGTTTCGCAAACCGAGTACAACGAGCTGATCTATCGCAAGACCGCCTGCCTGTTTGAGGTCTCCATGCGCCTGGGCGCGGTGCTTGCCGGCACCGATGCGCCGACGGAGGAGTGCCTTGCCGAGTACGGCCACGCGCTGGGCCTCGCCTTCCAGGTCGTCGACGATGTGCTCGACCTGACCGCGGCGGAGTCCGTGCTAGGGAAGCCGGTCGCGAGCGATCTGCGTGAGGGCAAGGCCACGCTTGCGGTCGTCCACGCGCTCGAGCACGCCAACGAGCCCGAACAGGCAATGATCCTGCAAGTGTTGGCAGACGGCGCGTTTACAGAAGTCGCGTACCAGGACGTGCTCGCGGTTCTGGACCGGCACGGCTCCATACCGTTTGCCATGGAAGTCGCGCAGCGTTATGCGGAACAGGCCCGCCGCGCGCTTGACTGCCTCCCTGACTCCGAATACAAGCGCGCCCTGCTGTGGGTGCCGGACTTCGTGGTCAGTCGCGACAAGTAAGTCTCCGCTGGTTGTCACGCTGGCCGGAACTTAGGCGGGGTTCTCGCGGGTCCACTGCTGAATGCGCTCGTACTCCGTCTCGCTTAGCCGGAATGTCGCCGCAGGCAGGGTACCATCCACCTGGTCCGGCCGGCGCGCCCCCACGATAGCCGCCGTCACCGCGGGGTGATGCAGCGTCCACGCAATCGCCACCACACCCGGCTCGACCCCATGCTCGCGTCCGATCTCGCCCAACAGCGCGGCCAGCCGCAAATTGCGGCCCAGCTTGGGTTCCCCGAAGTTGGGGCTGCGCTTGCGCCAGTCATCCGCCGGCATCGCCGCCACGCGCTCCGCGGTCATTTTGCCCGTCAGCAGGCCCGACGCCATGGGCGAATAGTTGATCACGCCAATGCCCTGCTCGCGGCAGTACGGCAGCACCTCCGCTTCCACTTTCGCGTTGATCAACGAGTATGGCGGCTGCGCTGACGTGATCGGGGCGATCGCTTCCACCCGTTTCATCTGCTCCACCGAGAAGTTCGAAACGCCCAGGTAGCGAATCTTGCCTTCTTCCTTCAGCTTCGCAAGCGTTTCCCAGCCTTCTTCGATCTCGTCTTCCGGGTTAGGCCAGTGCACCTGGTACAGGTCGATCGTGTCCAGTCCGAGACGGCGCAGCGAGTTTTCACACTCTTCGCGTACTGAGGCGGCCTTGAGCGACCGGTAAATCTTGCGGTCTTCCACGTTCCAGCGCATGGAGCACTTGGTAAACACATACGGCTTGTGCGGCGAGTTCCGGAGTGCCTGGGCCACCACCTCTTCCGAGTGCCCCAGCCCGTAAATGGCCGCGGTATCGATCCAGTTCAGCCCCAGGTCAAGCGCGCGCTCGATGGTGCGCACGGAATCCTCGTCTTCCTGCGCGCCCCAGGCAAACTCCCAGTCGCCGCCGCCGATGGCCCAGGCGCCGAAGCCGATGGGGGTGAGGTGGAGGTCGGAGTTGCCGAGCTGCCGGAGCTCGTACTTTGTTTGTGCCGGGGCTGCTGTTGCGGTCGTCGCCATACCTGGTTCAGATGCGTGGAGCGGCGGCGGACTTTGCTTGGAAACAGCACTCCGATGCGCTTCCTGGTCCCCCGCGAGGTCGCGCAGGCAAAAGCTCGGCAAGCGTTTACGCATGGAGCGCGGACGCCGGAAACGGAAATTCACCGGCCAGGGTCCAGGGGCCGCCCTCGTAGAACCACAACTGGAGGCTCGCGGCTTCGGCCGTCCAGGGCCGGAACCCGCCCGAAAGCCGGTCGTACAAGGCCCGTGCTTCGCCCGGATCCACCTTGTTTTGCACCACCACGTGGGGCTGAAAGGGCTGCAGGTCCTGCCGCGAAAGCCAAGGGAGCCACGCCGCCCGCAGTCGCGCGTGCAGATCAAACAGCGCCGGCGCTCTCAGGCGGTACGCGACGCCTCGACCCAGCCGCATCAGGTCGTGCACCTGGAGCGGAAAGACGCTCACACGGCTTGTTTCTTCTCCCAGCCGCTCGCGAACCGCCTCCAGCTCTTCGCCCGGCAGCGCATGAAACAGCGACACATGCGCGGGGATGCGATTCAAACGCGCGGGAAAGTAGCGGCGGCGCTCCCCTTCAAACCGCGCCTGGTTCTCCTCGTCGAGCGCCAGGGTCAGGATCAGCGGACGAACCGCCACGGCTTCCCGCTCGCTTTGCATGCCCGTGTGATGCGTGCTCAGCCCGGCCAAGGGCCCTGGCTGGGTCCCTGGCGGCGCGAGGGCTCGCCGCCCCGATGCTCCCAATGCCCCGATGCGCGCATCTACGCGCCGGCCCGACGGCAATCCAAAGGGGCAACAATTTGTTACACTTGGAGGCTGGAGCAGGGTGTCGCGCTTGCTTCCCGCATGCCTCACCCAAGCCCGCAGAAGTGAAAGGACCGAAAACCAGTGTTGATGATCCGTTTGGCGCGATTTGGCGCCCGCAAAAAGCCGTTCTACCGTATCGTTGTGATCGAAAAAGACCGCGCCCGCAATGGCCGCTCGGTGGAACTGGTCGGAACCTACAATCCCCGTACAAACCCCGCCACGGTGGATCTCCAGCGCGAGCGCATCGATTATTGGACCAGCAAGGGTGCACAGCTGTCCGAGCGTGTAGCCATCCTGTTGAAGAAAAACCCTGCGGCCGCTGTTTCGCCCGTAGAAACCGCCGCTTAATTCCTCCATTTTCTGCGTTTCCCGTGGGCGCTGGCTGCGCCCTGTTGCGTCCTGCTCCCAAGCTGCTACCATGAGCGGCGAACCGGGAGCAGGTCACCCGATTGGACGGAGCGCTCCATGGACGACACAAGCAATGGCGGTGGGGTCGCGAATCACGTCGATCCAATGGAATCGCTGCTGCGCGAGATTGCAAGGGCGCTGGTCGATGACCCGGATGCGGTGGCCGTAGAAGCCGTGGAACACGACGAAAGTACCATCCTGCGGCTCCAGGTCTCCGAAGCCGACATCGGCAAGGTGATCGGCAAACAAGGGCGAACCGCGCACTCCCTGCGCACCATCCTCAGCGCGGTCAGCACCAAGTACCACCACCGGTACTCGCTCGACATTGTAGAAACCGGCATCGGGGAAACCGGCATTGCGGCGCCCTCAGGGCCCGTGGTTGCACCCCCCGCTTCCCCGACGCTCACGCCTCGCGAGCCGCAGGGCTGAACCGCATCCCGCCCGTTCCCGTGCCCGAAGCTCCCCTCGAATCCTTCGCTCCCGAGCCCTGGCTCCGGGTCGCTCACATCCTGCGCCCGCACGGCGTTCGCGGCGAGGTTGTGGCCGAGCTCCTGACCGACTTTCCAGACCGGTTCGAGCGCGATCCCACTGTTTCCCTTCGCCCACCCGCGGCTCCGCTGCCCACACGCACCGCGCACATCGAGCGGTACCGGGTCGATCGAGATCGAGTGGTCTTCAAATTCGCTGGGTGCGACTCCATTGACTCCATGGATGGAGCGGATGGGGCCGAAGCCTTGCGCGGCTACGATGTCGTGATTCCCTGGGCAGCCCGATCGCCCCTTGCCGAGGACGAGGTTTATATCGCCGAGCTGGTCGGCTGCACCCTGATCGACGCGTCCTCCGGTGACCTGGTCGGGCCAGTCACCGGCGTCGATCGCGAGTCCGGCGCGACCGAACTGCTGGTCGTAGGGACACCGCGCGGCGAGCTGCTGGTGCCTTTTATCAAGGCCTATGCCCCGCGCTGGGACCTCGCCGCACGAATCCTGCACCTCCAGCTGCCGGCCGGCCTGCTCGACCTCCACGAAGCCCCACCCTCTGAAAAAGCACAGAAGCAGGCACCGGGCCGGCGCCGGGCAAAGCGGCGCTAGTTGCGTTTCGACCTCCTCACCATCTTTCCCCGCTTCTTCGGCGAGCCGGCTGCCACCGGCGCGGACGGCGCCGGCATCTTCGGTTCCGGCATGCTGCGCCGGGCGCTCGCCAGCGGCTTGATTGAGGCACAGGTGCACGACCTGCGCCGGTTCGCGACCGGGAAGCACCACACCGTGGACGATCGGCCCTTCGGCGGCGGCGAGGGCATGGTGCTCAAGCCGGAACCCTTCGCGGCGGCCCTTGACTTACTCGGGATTTCTCCAAAATTGGAGCGCGACCCGGCAAGGGAGTCGGTCGTCCTGCTCTCAGCCCAGGGCCGTCCTTTCACGCAAGGCGTCGCGCACCGGCTGGCGCGGCTCGAGCGCGTGGTGCTGCTGTGCGGCCGGTACGAGGGTGTGGACGAGCGTGTGGGCCTGCGACTGGCAGACGAAGAACTCTCCATCGGCGAC
>CAXTYP010000177.1:0-5808 GCA_964248435.1 uncultured Acidobacteriaceae bacterium
CCTGCCGCAGCACCAGCCGCATGGCAGCCTGCCGGGTCGACCCGAGCGCCATGCGAATCCCGATTTCGCGCGTGCGTTGCGCAACCGAGTACGCCAGCACCCCGTAGATGCCGACCGCCGCGAGCAGCAGCGCCAGCAGGCCGAAGCCGCTCGCGAGTCGTAGTGCGAGCTTTTGCGTTCGGAGCGAGTCGGCCATGTTCGTCTCCATCGACCCGATCTCCATTTCCGCCATGTCCGGCGCGACGGATCTTAGCGCGGCTCGAATCTCGCGCTCCACCGTAGCCTGCGGCAGGGAGGACCGCACAGCGAACTGGGGCGCCATGCCGAAAATAAAACGCATCTGGGAAGGATGGCCGGCTGCAAACTGCCGATAAGGCACAAAGAGCGCGGGCCCGGGCTGCTCTCCCAGGTTGTGGCCCGCGATCTCATCCGGCAGCACGCCGACAATCAGCAGGGGGTTCTTGATCGGGCGCAGATCAACTTTGCTGTCCGGACCGATGGGAAACTCGACGAACGCACCCACCGATGGGCCGCTGTGCAGGTACTCACGCACAAACGCCTGGTTCACGACGCACACCGGTTGTGACCCCGGAACATCGGTTCTTAGGAGGCCGCGCCCTCTGGAAGGCTGAACGCCGAGCGTCCGGTCGTAACCGGCATCGATGACATTCAGGCTGAACACGTTGTTCTTTCCACGCGGGCGTCCCACGATTTGAAAGTCACTGGTGTAGCTCAACGTGAAGTTGGAAAAAGGCAGGGTCGTCTGGGTGGTCGCTGCTTCCACACCCGGCAAGCTGCCCAGCCGGTCCAGCAGCCTGCCATAGGTTTGCACCAAGGCACCGGTGTCTTCCTGCGGGTTGATCGGCATCAGTGCGATTTCGGTGACATGGTGAGGGTCGAAGCCGAGCGGCACTTGTTCCAGCGCCCGAAAGGTGCGCAGCGCCAGCCCGGCGGTGACGAGCAGCACACACGTCAACGCAATCTCAAGCGCGATCAGCGAGCCGCTGAGCCGCGAGCGTTGCGTCATGCGCGTCGCTTGCGAAAAAGGCAGCCCACCGGCGTTGCGCATGGCGGCCAGCCCGGGTGCGAGCGCGGCCAGCACGCCTGAAAAGATCGCGAGCAACGCACACCCGGCAAACACCTCGGGGTGCAGCGTTAGCTCGTCAAAACGCGCAAAGACGAGCCCGTAGGCGTGCCTTACCCAGTGCAAAGCGGCATAAGCCAGCGCCAGCCCAAGCCCCGCACCCATAAGCGAGACCGTCACGCTTTCCGTGACGATCTGCCGCAGCAGGCGACCGCGGCTCGCCCCCAACGCCGCGCGTACGCTCATCTCCCCCGTCCGTGTGACCGCGCGTGCGATCTGCAGGTTGGCGGAGTTGGCGCAGGCGATCAGCAGCAGAAGCACGCATGCCCCGGCCAGTGCGTCGATCGCGGGCTGTTCGTCGTGTGTCACCTGCTCGCGAAACGGACGAAGAAACAGGACGCCGCGATCGTCGGCCTTTTCGGATGAGGTGCGCGCGTACACAGCTTGCGCTTCCCCCAGCGCTGCGGCCATGCTCACGCCCGGCCTGAGCCTTGCTTGCAGGCCCACGCCGGTAAAGCCGTGCTGGTCCTCGCCTTTTGCGTTCACGACCAGGGGCATATACAAGATCTCTGACTTCTGCGTCATGGGAAACGCAAACTCGGGAGGCATGACCCCGACGATGGTAACGGCCAGGCCCGCGATGTGAACGATGGAGCCCACCGCACGAGGATCTCCGTGCAGGATGTTTCGCCAGAAACTGTCAGTGGCGACGGCAACCGGCGCGTGTGCGTCAGCGTCCGTCAACACGCGACCCATGCGAGTGGCCGTGCCCGCGACCGCGAAAAAGCCGGAGCTCACGGTGGTTTCGCCCACCATGCGCGTTCCATCTTTGGTGGTAACGGGCGCGGGCAGGCTTTCATCGGCTTCGATCGCCGCAAAGGATTTCACCCCGGCTCGAAACGCCAGAAAGTCTTTGTAGGTTAGATCTTCTTGGTGCCCTTTGACCATGCGCCCGATGGCGACGATTCGCTCCGCGTCGGGCAGGGCCAAGGGCCGGATCAGCACGGAGTCGACAATAGCGAGCATCGCGGTCACCGCGCCCAGGCCGAGCGCGAGGGTGAGCACGGCGGTGAGCGCGAACACGGGCGCGTTGCGTAGCTGGCGCAGGGTGTAGCGAAGGTCCTGCCAGAGTGTTTGCATTGGCTTATTCCTCCCTCAACAGCTGTGCCGGGTCGGCGTGCAAGGCGCGACGCGCGGGCAGCCAGGTTGCGAACAGCGCAAGCAGAGCCATACACACGACCACGCCGAGCAGCACGACGGGGTCCTGCGAGGTGGCGCTGTAAACCACATGCGCGAGCAGGCGGCTGGCTGCCGCACCCAGCGCGATGCCTGCGACCGAACCGACAAGCAGCAGGCGCGCGGGTCGGCCCAGGGCTGCTTGGAGAAGCTGCCTTCGGTCCGCGCCCAGCGCTACACGCAGCCCGAGCTCGCGCATGCGCCTGCTGACGGAGTACGACGCCATGCCGAAAATGCCGGTGACAGCGAGCATGGCCGCGAGCCCGCCCATGACGCCGAGCGCGGCCGTGGCCGCGATGGAGGGGAACAGCTCCATCC
This sequence comes from uncultured Acidobacteriaceae bacterium, assembly GCA_964248435.1. Taxonomy (GTDB): domain Bacteria; phylum Acidobacteriota; class Terriglobia; order Terriglobales; family Acidobacteriaceae; genus EB88. Next base: position 2,639 of record CAXTYP010000177.1, read on the forward strand.
CCATGGCTTGCTGCCATGATCCAATCTTGACGGGCAGGTCGGGGTCGAGCTTCGCGAAGACGTTTTGGATACCGGCGGCGGTGGCCGCCTCGCCCGCCCGGGATCGAACGACGAAGACCGCTGCCGTGTCAGATCTCTGCGTCGTAGGCAGAAACAGCGCGGCCGTCGGGTCTTCAGTCAAGGTGTTGTACTTGCCGTCTTCGACAATGCCGACCACCTGCCTTTTTTTGCTGCCGCTGACAAAAGATCGCCCGATCGCGTTGGTTGTCCCAAACATCTTTCGCGCGAGTGTCTCGTTCATGATCGCGACGAGTGGTGTTTGTGCATCGTCGTGCCAGGTGAAGTCGCGGCCGGCGACGAGCCGCGTTTCGGCGGCCCCGAGATAGCCTGGAGAGATGGAGTACTCGTTCGCGTCTGCGCGGGCGTTGCTGTCCCGGAAGTCTGTGGTGCCATCGGGGTAGATGTTGGTGTCGTTGCTGCTCAGGTTGAGCGGGAGGCGATCGATGAAGCCCGCAGCCGTCGTGCCCGGCAAGGCCACGATCGTTTCGAGAGCGCGATGCTGGATGGGGAGCGCCTGCTGCTCCGTGCGGCCGGTCATCTGCAGGTCGAGGCTCGCAAGCATCGCGCCCCTTGGTTGAAAACCGTATGGCATATGCAGACTGCGCGCGAGCCCCCGGACCGCTACCAGCGAGGAGGTAACAAGCACCGAGCAGAGCACGATCTGGAGCACCAGCAGCGCATCCCGCAGCGTCCACCGGCTGCTGCTCCCGCTTGTCGCCGGGCCGCTCTTGATGACCTGGTACGCGTTTGAGCGCCAGATCTGGCGAAGTGGAGCAAGGCCAAAGAGTACACCGCTCGAAACCGCAAGCAGGAGCGCCAGCGCCGAAACGCGCCCATCCGCGTGCACGTCGAACCCGATAGGGAAGTCCGGCGAAGGATGCCAAAGGCTCAACGCATGCAGCGTTGCACCTGCCAGGGCCAGCCCCAGTGCGCCGCCCAGGAGCGAGACAACCACGGCCTCGGTTAAGAGTTGGAGCGCAACCCTGCCCCGGCTCGCCCCAAGAGCCAGCCGTACGGCCAGCTCTCGCGCACGGTCGGCTGCACGCGCGGCAAACAGGCTGCCGAGGTTGGTGCAAGCGGCCAGCAGCACGAGGCCGGCCAGCGCAAAAATGCCCCACAAGAACGCCCGTACGGGCCTGCCGAGCATGTCGCCCAGCAGCCCGGGGCGCGACAGGCGAAAGCCCAGATTCTCATCTTCCACGGGGTGCGCGGCGGCCATGCGCTTGCCCAGGGTGTTTAGGTCGGCTTCCGCCCGCGCTACGCTCATACCCGGCTTGAGCCGCCCGATAATCCAGATATTGTGGCTCCCACGCCACTCAAGATAGTTGTAGCCGTCAATCTGCGTCTCGTTCTGCATGGGCACCCAGAAATCCGGGCGGAAAAACAGCTCCGTCCCATGGAAGTTTGCCGGAGCAACACCGAGAATGGTGAACGGCTGCTTGTTGAGGTCGATCACGCGGCTCACCACGTGCGGGTCCCCATGGAACTCGCGCTGCCAAAACGCGTAGCTCAGCACGACATACGGGCTTGTGTTGGGCCCATGCGCGTCGGACGGGTGAAAGAAGCGGCCCAGCGCGGGCTTGGCTCCGAGCACGTCGAAGTAGTTCTCCGAAGCCTCGTAAAACCAGGTTTGGCGCACCGAGCCGCCAACGCGCACCCCGGCACGCTGAATGGCATGCGCCGCCAAGCCGGAGAAGGCGCGATTACCGTCGCGCAGGTCGCGGTAGTCCAGATACGACTGCGCAGGCGACGCGCTGGCTTGCGCCCCTGTGTTTCCCGTCCGCATGACCGTGACCAGCTGCCGCGCCTCAGGCAATGGCAGGGGCTTGAGCACCAGCGCGTTGAGCACGCTGAAGACGATCGCGTTGGCGCCTACGCCGAGTGCGAGCGTGAGCACAACCGTGAGGGCGAAGCCCGGCGAGCGGCGTAGCTGGCGGAGCGCGTAGCGTAGGTCGTTCCAAAAAGTAAGCATGGGTTACTCCGTTCGTAGCGCTTCTATGGGTTCAACCTGCGCCGCGCGCCGTGCCGGAAGAGCGGAAGCGACAAGGGTTGTGGCGCCGAGCAGTGTCAGCGCGGTGAGGATAGCGAGGCTGCCGTTGAACAGGACGGCGTGGTTCGTGGGCGCGACGCCGACGACGTACTCGGCAATCCACAGTGTGAGCAGTGGCCGTAGAAGCAGTGCAGCCGCGCCGCCCAGGAGCGCGCCGCTGCAAGCAAGTGCCGCACTGCCGACCACGACCCCGCGCAGGATAGAACCCCGGCTCGCGCCCAGCGCCATGCGAATCCCGATCTCGCGTGTGCGCCCGGCTACCTGGTAGCTGAGCAGTCCGAACAGACCGATCGCGGTGAGCAGCACCGCAAAGCCGGCGAACCCTTGCGCCAGCTGCGCGAAAAAGCGCGGAGCGGCGACCGAGTCTTCCATGATCTCCCCCATCGTCGCGAGCTTCGTCACGGGGATTTCCGGATCGGCCTCGACGACGGCCTGCGCCGCGATGCGAGCGAGATCGATGTTGGCCGCTAGGCGCACGGTGAAGCTGATGGGGAACCAGCCGGTCAGCATTTGGTGTCGCTGTTGGCCAGCTGCGCGAGCGGTGTATACAGCAGCACCTTGGGGCGGTCGGCGGGGCTGCGACCCGGCACATCGGCCGCGATGCCTACGACCCGGTACGAGGATTTATCTCCTGTGTGAATTGCAGCCCCAAGCGCCGAGCGCCCCGGCCACCATCGGGCCGCCGTGGTCGCGCTGATCACCGCGACGGGAAGACTCGTGGCGGTATCGGATGGAAGCAGGCCTCGCCCCGCGAGCAGGGGGATGCCCATGGTTTGGAGGTACCCGGGCGTCGCGGCGCGAAACTCCGTCGCTTCCACGGTGCTGCTGCGTGCATCGGGCCAACTGGTGTCGTTCAGCCCGCCATCCAGGGGCAGGCCGCTGACCGCTGCGGCGCTCCGTACGCCCGGCGCGCTCCGCAGTTTCTCGAGCACTGTTTCCACGAACCCCCCCGTCGCAGCCGTTGTTGCATAGCGCTCGCCGCGCAGGCTGGTTTGAAACACGGCCAGCTTGTCCGGGCTGAAGCCTAGCGGCTGCGCGCGCAGCTTGAGGAACGTGCCCA
>CAXTYP010000178.1:0-5776 GCA_964248435.1 uncultured Acidobacteriaceae bacterium
CAAAACATCCACTTCTGACCGTTCGGGCGCCGGGACCGGGACCGGAGGCCGCTCCTTCAGGCGGCAGAAATAGCTCCTCACCGTTGCCGGAAACCTCGTCATCAATGCCCACCGGTCCAGCACCGCTTCGCAATCGGCCCAGGTGGAGCGATCGGGCAGCGTTGGCGAAGACGCCACGATCCCCAGGTCCTTCATGGGTACATCGGCCAGCAGCAGTGTCAGCTTGGCAGCGGCCGGGGCGGCCAGCGCCAGGCGGCCGCCTTTCACAGCGGAAAAAAACTTTCGCACGGTGTTGACCGCCGCGATGTCGGCCCCGCTCAGCACCAGGGTCTCGTAAAAGGCGCGCACGTCGTCGAGAGGAATCGACGGGTCGCGCGGCAGCTCAAACAAGGACGATCCTCCGCCCGAAATCAGAAAAAACACAAAGGTGCTGCTGCCGGCTCGCTCCAGGAGATCAATCGCAGCCTCGGCCGCCTCGAGCGAGTCCTCGTTGGGCAAGGGATGCGATCCCTGGAAGTAACGCACATGCTTATGCCGGACCTGCGGCAACTCGGGCGCGGAGCATACCCCGTCGACCCGCAGTTTCGGGGGCAAGCGCCGCATCAGCGCATCCAGCATGGGCACGGCGGCCTTGCCGAATGCAATCACCTGTATTTTTTTGATACCGGCCAGCGACTGTGTCCGTGGTGGCAGCGAAGGCGAAACCTGCCGGATGAGCTGTTTGTCCTCAAACCGAAGATGCCTGCCAAACGCCCGGTCCACATCACAACCGGCCAGCGCGGCGCGAAAGATACCGAGAGCATCGGCACGCAGGGCGGCTAGGAAGACATCGTGATCTGGCCCTTTCATAGGGAAAGCCCTGGGTTGCCGGCCAGAAACGCCTGGACCCAGCCGCGCAAAAGCAGCTGCATCTCCGGGAGCCTGCCCGTGAAAAAGTGATCCGCTTCCGGTACCCAGGCCAGCACTTTTGGAGAGGGGGCATCGCGCAGCGCGGCTTCGACCCGGTCCACGGGCCCGAACGGATCGCGAGTGCCGCTCAAAAACAGCTTCGGCCTGGTGCAGCCGGCCAGGAACTCGTAGCCATAGGAACGCGTCCACCGTTCGTCGCCGGCCTCGACCGGTGTGCCGAGCGAGACCAGCCCGGCTACTCTCCGGTCGCCGCAGCCTGCTTGCAAAGCCGTGTGTGCTCCAAAGGAGAAGCCGGCCGCCAGCACCGGCAGCCTGTACTCCTGGGCCAGCCAGTCCAGACCCGCGCGCACATCGTCCGTTTCGCCCACGCCGCCATCATGCGTCCCCTCGCTGCGCCCGGCGCCGCGAAAGTTGAAGCGCAGCACCGGCAGCCCAAGGTCTGTGAAGACCTTCATGGCGTGGTACACCACCTTGTTGTGCAGGGTGCCGCCAAACAGGGGGTGCGGGTGGCACAGCAGTACGGAAACTGGGGAACTTCCGGCCCCGCGACCCGGGTTCAGCAGGGCTTCGAGCCGTCCCGCCGGGCCGCGCAGTGTTTCAATCGTCCGAACCCCACCTTCGCGAGTTGCTGAGGGAAGGCTGTCTGTTGCGGTGGTCACAAGCAACATTGTAGAGCCTGCCGTCATCGCCGGGGAGCCGTGGGATATGCTGAGGGCGTGAGCCCGTCTGAGAAGCAGGATGCGATCGCGCTGCTGCGACGCTTGATCGATATCGATTCGACCACCTTTCACGAGGGCGCTGCCGGCGTTTTTCTGGCGGAATACCTCCGGGCGCGGGGGTTTCTCGTGGAAACCACCCCCGTACCCCAGCCTGCCAACCGCAACCACTCCGGCGACCGCTTCAACGTGTATGCCGCGGCCCAGACTGAAGCGCCCGTGGTCGTCTTCTCGACGCACATCGACACGGTGCCGCCCTGGATCCCGAGCAGCGAAGACGAAGAATGGGTGTATGGCCGAGGTGCCTGCGACGCCAAGGGCATCATTGTCGCCATGATCCTGGCCGCGGAGCGTTTGCGCGCGAACAGCCGGGCTGTTGCACTGTTGTTTGTGGCCGGCGAGGAGCGCGACTCGGCCGGTGCGAAGCTGGCCAACCTGCACCCGAAAGGCAGCCGTTTCCTGATCAACGGGGAGCCGACCGATAACCGGCTGGCGCTTGCCTCAAAGGGCGCTTTACGAGCGGCCATCACCGCGGAAGGCACCATGGCGCACTCGGCCTACCCCGAGCTCGGTGATTCCGCCGTTCATAAGCTGGTGCGGGCGCTTGATGCGGTTCTGGAAGTGCCGCTGCCGTTCGTCGAGGACGTTGGGCCCAGCACACTCAACATCGGCCTGCTTGAAGGCGGCCGTGCTCCCAATGTCATCGCCGACAAGGCCGCCGCGCAGGTGCTGGTGCGACTGGTCGGCCCGTCGGAAGAAACACGCGCCGCCCTCACCGCCGCCGCCGCACCCCATGCGGATGTCGAGTTCGTGCTGGAAATCCCTTTCGTGCGGCTTCGGGCACTGGGAGGCCTGCCCACCATGGTGGCGGCCTTCACGACGGACATCCCGGCGTTGACCGCCTGGGGCGAGCCCCTTTTGCTTGGTCCCGGCTCCATCCACGTCGCTCACACTCCCGCCGAGCGCCTCCGCAAGGAAGAGCTGTGGGAGGCCGTGGACCTTTACGTGCAAATGGCTGAAAGCTTGCTCGCTGAAAGCCTGTTGGCTGAAGCGACGCCGTAAGCACCGAAGCGCGGCTGCCTTCAGTGCAGGTTCTGCCCAGCTTCCGCTCGCACGCCGTGGAGAAAACCCTCCAGCAGGGCAATGCGCGGCTCGGCCAGGGCCCTGGTGGTTGGGAACTGGATGGCTCCCGGCAGCTCCCGGAGATTGCGCTCGAGGAACTCAATGGCCGGGGTAAAGGTTGCGTAACGCGTGTCCCGCCCCACCTTGGCGATGGCCCTCAGGATGCCGACCGCTCCCAGCTGTTCCAGGATGTCCGCATCGCGCAGGATGGCGGCCTCCGTGCTTTCCGGGGTGTCGCGGGGCTGGTGAGTTTCGATCGCACGCAAAACAGGGACGATCAGGTCTTCGGGGAAACCGACCTCCCGGAGGATGGCCGGGGCCTGCCCGACCGCGTAGGCCACGTGATCCCAGTGGGCCAACGCTTCCGGCTGCTCCGGCCTGTGACCCACAAAAACTCCCAGATCATGGAGGTAGGCCGCTGCAAATACGACCTCGTCGTTGTAGTGCATCCCCTCTCCGACCTGCCGTGTCAGGGCATAAAGCCGGGGCTGGTGACCAAACTTGTCAACCGGCAAGGCCTGGCGGCGCAGATGATTTTGAAGCAACTGCCGATAAGGAAGGGAGACTGGTTGCGCCAGGGCTGATTCCATGGGTACTCAGATGTTCAAGTTGCAAGATTTTATCAGGTGCCCATTTGCAAGCATATCTTCGATACAGGCAACAGCATGGCCCGTTTCCTGCTTCTCCGTATACCGGAACCGCTGACGCCCCCATCCCTTCCCGGATGGCTCTTCTGCGACATTCTGGTGGAAAGAGGGTTTGAACAAAACGGCGGCCGCGCTATCGTGTATCGGCGCGAAACAGGGTGCAAGGTGCCTTTAGTTTGCCGGGAGAGCATAGAATTCGACCGGAACCAGGGACCTTATCGGTTACAGTCGGGGAGGGCGGTCTGGACCGCGGGGAGTGGCAGCAGGGTACAGGTTCCAAGGCGGTTCTGGGGCAGCATCGCCAGCCGTCGGTCATTGAAACATACACAGCCACGAGGTTTTGTCACTTAGCAGGCAGGAAGGCACGCCGAAAGCTTCATGGGCAGCTCAGAGTTCGTTCGAAGAGGCGGCAAACTGGAGGCGCGTCCGCCTGACAACGCGATCCATCCCCTTGGCGCGCCGCCCAAGCACACAAGCGCTGCCTTTGCGGCCGCCGCCGTGATGATGCTGAACGACGTACTGGTAACGTTTGGGGCCTTTGTATTTGCGGTGGTGGTGCACTTCGTCACGCTGAACCGCATGCCTCATTTCCGCGGTTTTTCAATGGACATCACCCCAGAGCCCAGTGACCTGTGGTACCTGCTCGGATTTTTGCTGGTGCTTCTTTTTGTGTTGCGGCGCTATGGTTTATACAACGGTGTGCCTGACCGAAGCGGCGCGCACGAGCAGCGTTTGATTGTGCAGGCCTGCCTTACGGCCGGGGTTCTGCTTTGCGGCTGGCTTTACCTGATGCACAACCTCGAGGTTTCGCGGATCCTGGTCGTGGTGCTGGTCGGCACAACCGCGGTGGCGCTGGGCATCCGACGCGCCTTGTGGCGTACGGTTCGCTTTGCGCGCTATGCCAAGGGCATCGAGACCCGCAACGTGGTCATCCTCGGTACCAACCAGCTTTCCTATGCCATTGGGCAGCAGATCGAGGATGACTACTACCTGGGCTACCGGCTGTGCGGCTTTCTGCACGCCCCCGGCACTACCGACGCGCTTGAAGTTCCGAAAGACCGCATCCTGGGCGACATGGACCGGCTGCGTGAGCTGACGCGCCTCCACTTCATCGACGAACTGGTGATTGCGCAGCCTTGCGCGATCGAGACCGTCATCCACCTGGTCGAGGAAGCGCACGACGTCAAGATCGATATTCGCGCCATGTCCGGGTTTTACGCTGAGCTCTCGCACAATGCGCCGCTCGAATACCTGGGCGCTTACCCCATGGTCGCTCTGCACCGCCGCGATCCCCGCATCGTGGCCTTCTTTATGAAGCGCGTGATCGACGTGCTCCTGTCGCTCGCCGCGCTGATCGTCGTTTTCCCCATCATGATTGTGATCGCGCTGGCCGTGGTGCTGGACTCGCGCGGCCCCGTGTTTTACGTTTCAGAACGCATCGGCAAGCGCGGCCGTGTCTTTCCATGTTTTAAGTTCCGCACCATGGTGCGCGACGCCGAGGCGAAAAAGCGCGAACTGGCCAAGCACAACGAGCGTGACGGCATCCTGTTCAAAATGACCAAGGATCCGCGCGTGACCCGGATCGGCCGCATCCTGCGCAAGTACTCGCTCGATGAGCTGCCCCAGTTCTTCAACGTGCTGCGGGGAGAGATGAGCATCGTGGGGCCGCGTCCGCCGATCGCGAGCGAGGTCGCCAACTATGCGCTGGAGCACTTCCGGCGCTTGGAAGTGCTGCCTGGCCTGACCGGACTGTGGCAGGTGCAGGCCAGGCACGACTCTTCCTTTGCCCGCTATATTGCTCTGGATACCGCGTACGTCGAGAACTGGAGCTTCTGGCTGGACTTGAAGATTCTCTTCCGCACCGCCCAGGTTGTTATCAAGGGAACCGGCACCTAGGGAAAGCGGAAACTCTGCTGGCCGCGCTTTTTATGGCATGATCGATCTCACAGCAGCTTTGCTTTGAGGAGCTTCTCCCCTTTGCCTACCGCGCTTCGCACCGCCCACCGTACCCTGGCCGCATTCGCCCTGGCCGCCCTGCTCCAACCATCCCCCCTCCATGCCCAGCAGCGGCCGCCGGCTGAACCGGCCACCCATGCCGATGAGCATGCGCAAGGCCCCGCGGCCAAACCCGACGAAGCGCCGCCGGTCGAGCACACCTCGGTCACCACGCATGAGATGAACCTCAACGGCAAGCCGCTGCGCTACACCGCGACGGCCGGTACCTTGCTGATCCGGAACGAAGAAGAAAAACCCTACGGATCGATCTTCTACACGGCCTACACGGCGGATGGGGCTGACGCAAAAACGCGTCCCGTGACCTTTCTCTACAACGGCGGCCCCGGCTCCGCGACGTTGTGGCTCCACATGGGATCGGTCGGACCC
>CAXTYP010000179.1:0-5738 GCA_964248435.1 uncultured Acidobacteriaceae bacterium
CGCAGCAACGGCATCTGCGCCAGCAATCGATGGATCCCCGCCACGCCCACATCCGTCACCCTGGACACCCGCGCCCCATACGTTTCCGCCGTCAGGGCAGCCTCTTCCGCCACCGGCAGGTCGCTCGTCCCCGCGCACACGACCGCGATATGGCCCCGCTCTCCTTCCGTGCAGGCTGTCCGGCCGGGCAGCGCGATGCAGCGCGGCACCGGATGATACCGCGCTGCCGGTACGGCTTGCGCCACGGCCGCCGCATGCTCCGCGCGCGCGCGGGTGGCCAGCACCGGCACGCCCGAGGCCGCAAGCCGCGCAAAGATCGCCGCCACCTGCTCCGGCGTCTTTCCTTCGGCATAGATCGCCTCCGGCATGCCCGAGCGCAGTGCCCGGTGATGGTCCACCTTGGCGAATCCAAGGTCCTCAAATGGCAGGCTGGTGAGGCGGTCGGCCAGCTCGTCCTCGCCCGACTGACCGGCCTTATAAGCCCTCAGCAGCTCCAGCAGTGCTTCACGATGCATACCTTATTGTCGCGCGTCAGTCGCTACAGCCGATAAGCCCGGCGCGCCAGCCCGTTCGTCAGCTCGTACGCCAGCTCCGCCGCTTCATCCTCGTCCAGCCGGTGCTCGGCCACCAGCCGCGCCAGAAAGGCGCAGTCCACCCGGCGCGCCACATCGTGCCGCGCCGGGATCGACAAGAACGCACGCGTGTCGTCGTTTAACCCCACCGTGTTGTAAAACCCCGCCGTTTCCGTCGCCTGCTCCCGAAAGCGCATCATGCCTTCGGGCGAATCGTGGAACCACCAGGGCGGCCCCAGGCGCAGGCACGGATAGTGCCCGGCCAGCGGTGCCAGCTCGCGGCTGTAGGCCGTTTCATCCAGCGTAAACACGATCACCCTCAATCCAGGCTCATTGCCGAACTGGTCCAGCAGCGGCTTCAACGCGCGCGTGTACTCGGTCGCCGCCGGAATGTCTGCTCCCACATCGCGGCCAAACCGGCCAAACAACGCCGCGTTGTGGTTGCGGACCGATCCCGGATGAATCTGCATCACGAGCCCGTCCTCCAGGCTCATCCGCGCCATCTCCGTCAGCATCTGCGCACGGAAAAGCTCGGCATCCCCGGCACCCACCTCAGGCGCAAGCACCCGCGCAAACAACGCCTCCGCTTCCCTCGTCGAGAGCGCTGCGGTACGCGGCGTCGGGTGACCGTGGTCGGTCGCGGTCGCGCCCGTTTGCTTGAAAAACAACCGCGCCGCCCGTATTGCCCGCCGGTACCCCGCCCATGTCGCCGTGTCTTCCCCGTACTTCTCGCCCAGTGCTGCGACATTGTCGCGAAAGCCGGGGAATTCTGGGTCCACGCACGCGTCCGGCCGAAACGTCGGCAGCACCCGTCCCCAGCCTTCCGCCCGCAGGGCCCGGTGCGCTTCCAGTCCATCGAGCGCTCCATCGGTCGTCGCCAGCACCTCGATGCCGAAGCGCTCGTACAGCGCCCGTGGTCGAAACTCCGGGGTAAGAAGCCGGGCCGCGATGGTGTCGTAGTAAGTGTCGGCACTTTCCGCACTGAGCCGCTCTTCCAGCCCAAACAGCGTTTCAAACACGTAATCCAGCCACAGTCGCGTCGGCGTGCCGCGAAACAGGTGGTAGCGTTCGGCAAACAAACGCCACACCGCGCGCGGGTTCTCGACCGGCCCGGGACGGCCGACGCCCAGCTCGTCCAGCGTGATCCCGCCCTGGCTGTACAACATCCGGTACACATAATGGTCCGGTTTGATCAGCAAAGTCGCGGGGTCAGGAAACGGTTCATCGTGGACAAACCAGCCCGCATGCGTATGCCCGTGCGGGCTCACGATCGGCAGGCCGGACACCGTGGCATACAGCCGTTGCGCGATCGCCCGCGTCACCGGGTCCGCCGGAAACAACCGTTGTTCCTGCAGCAAAGCCATCGCGCGTCCCCGCTTCCACAGGGCGCGGCTGATGGGGCGCCCGGGCAGCAGTGTAGCCGCCCTCGGCTTCCCCTGTCATGGAGATGGGGGGCCATCTGCCGATAAAGAACTTCTATGTACGCGATCACGGCAGCCAAATAGGCACCTTCTCTGCCGGAACATAGACCAAATAAGTGCTGCTTATTCGCGCTATTAGTCAAGGCGGCAGAGTCTATTTTTTCCTTGCCCGCTTGGGAGAAATGCCCCTAAGTTGGCGCATGGATAAGAGAAACACCCGCGCGTCCTCTCTCGCCGCCTTTGCCGCCGCGCTTCTTCGGCGCTCCCTGATCTGTCCCCAATGGCCCACTGCCGGGCGTCCCAGCCCGCGGGCAGCGGCCATGCTGCTGCTGCTTACCGCCTCGTCTGCAACCCTGGTTGCTCAAACCTTTCGCGGCAGCATCAACGGCACCGTCACCGATGCAACCGATGCCGCCGTACCCAACGCCACCGTGGTTGCAGTTGAAACAGCAACCGGCGTCGAACATAAAACAGTCTCCTCCGGTGGCGGCGAGTACTCCTTTGCCGACCTGCCGCTCGGTGCCTACACCGTGACGGCCTCCGCCCCGGGCTTCGGTACCCTGAAGGTCGACCGCGTGCCGGTCTCCGCAGGTGTCGTCTACAACCTCCCCGTCAGGCTCAACGTGGCGCAGGCAGCGGAAACAGTCGAAGTGTCTGCCGCGGGCCTCGCACTCGATACCACTTCCACGACGCAAACCACGGTGCTGCCGAGCACCACCGTCCAAAACACGCCAATGAACGGGCGCGACTTTACCCAGTTGATCGCCGTGTCGCCAGGCTTCGCAGGCTACTCGGGGGGGGCGTCGGGGTCGGTTAACGGTACGCGGGCCAACCAGCTTAACTGGCAGATTGATGGTTCGGATAACAACGATCTGTGGCATAACATCCCTTCCGTCAACCAGGGCGGGGTTGAGGGGATCGCCGGTGTCACGCTGCCGCTTGACTCGATCGAGCAGTTCTCCGAGCAAACGCAGTCCAACGCCGAAACCGGTCGCAGCGCCGGCGGCACTGTCAACGTCGTGACCAAGTCCGGTACGAATCAGCTCCACGGCTCGCTTTACTACTACAACCGGAATGAGTTCTTCGCGGCGAACTCCCCTTTCGCTACCCCTGCGACCTTCGGCCGAGACACTGGAAAAGTCGTTAAGAACAAGCTTCGTAACCAGCAATATGGGGCGTCCATTGGCGGCCCGGTCTTAAGAGACAGGTTCTTCTACTTCGCCAATTACGAAAAGCAGCAGTTCATCATCGAAAGCCCAGCCTCGGCCACGGAGCCCTCAGGGGCTTACCAGGCGCAGGCCAAACAGTTGCTGGCTCAGTACGGAGTGCCGGTCAACAGCGCGTCGCAGAACCTGCTGAATACACTCTGGCCGACTTACGCGCTGACAGGCGCGGCGGTCACCGACAACTACTCAAATGCTTCTCCAATCACCGGCTATAGCTATAACGGTGTGGTCAAGCTCGACTACACCGTGAACGACAAAAACACGCTATCGGCGCGGGGCTTCGGCGGCCAGGGCAACCAGATTGCGCCCGTCGGCACCCAGCTGCCTTATTACTTTGAAGAAGGCCCGATCCACATCTATAACTACTCCGTCGTTCTCAACACGGTCCTTTCGCCCCACTTCACAAACCAGGTCCTACTGGGCGTCAATTACTTCAACCAGGTATTTTTCGATCAGAACCACAGCTTCGATGTCACCGCTCTCGGCTTTAATACATCCGTCGGTCCAGGATTGACCGGCGCGCCTGGCATCAAGATCACAGGTTTCGACAACCTGCAGAACGCAACGCCGCCCTCGGGTCGCAATGACATCACCGGGCACATCACGGACGCCATGTCCTATGTGGTCGGCACCCACGAGTTCCGTTTCGGGGGCGAGTACCGCCAGGCGCAGGTCGATGAGTTCTATCACCGCAAGGAGCGCGGCAACTTCACTTACAACGGAACAGAAGGGCCATGGTCGCCCACGGGCGGTAACTCGTCGTGCAATCGCCAGTACGGGACCGGTGCCGGCACCGCAAACATCAAGCCTGCCTACACAGACACACAAACTCTGGCTCTCGCGGACTTCCTCGCCGGCTGCAGTCAATCGGCGGTGTTGCAGCGTGGTGACACGGCGCGCCAGGTCTTTGTGAACACCTACGACCTCTTCCTCCAGGATGCATGGCAGGTCACTCCCAGTCTGAACATCAACTACGGGGTGCGCTACGACTACCTGGGGCCGTTGCATGACCCTTACAAGAACCTTTCGGTTTTCAGGCCCAATCAAGCCAACACACAAGTGCCAGGCATTGCTTTTCAGGGCAACCAGATTTCCAGCCTGTACCCACCGGCTTATGACAACGTCAGCCCGCGCATCGGGTTCAGCCTGCAGCCCAAGAGCAGCCCTGGAACCGTGCTACGCGGAGGCTTCGGCGTCTTCTTTGACGAGCCGAACCTGAACCCATTCCTTGACAATCGACCGCCCAACGGGGGCGCCGCGGGTACGGAAAGTAACCCCGGGGGACCTACACCAGTCGTGACCTACTCACAAAACAACAAGGTTATCCTGCCGGGACAGCTCATCTTCCCGACAACCGCCTTGTTCGCCCCTTATGGAACCGACGCAAGCGGCAACCCAGTGACGAGTGCCGCCCCGGGAACAGTACCGACCAACAGCTACCCTCTGTTTTCCATCAACCCGAACTTTCGCAGCTCTTACAACTACAACTACAACTTCAACCTGGAAAAAGGCCTCGGGCCTAACTTCATAGCCACGGTCGGCTATGTCGGCGCACAGGCTCGCAAGCTCCTGATCATTCGTGATATCAACCAGGCGCAGCTGGGAACCACCGGCATCTGCCCGCTCTCGAATCCGGGGAACCCGAACTCGGCCCGACTGGCGAACTGCACCGCCGCTCAAAGCACTTATGCCCAAAACCTCACGCGTCCCTACGGCACGCAGTTTCCGTACTTCGGCGTGATCAACGAGGTCGGCAGCGCGGGTACGTCCAACTACAATTCGCTCCAGGCGACCATTCGCACCGTCAACTATCACGGTCTTACCTCCCAATTCGCCTACACCTGGTCGCACGGGCTTGACGAGATGACCGACTACCGTGGCACCGTGCCCCAGAACAGCTTCGATCTCAAGGGCGACTACGGCAACATGGAGTACGACGTTCGCAATACTTTTATCGCCTACCTTAACTACACGTTCACGGGCAACATTCCGGGGCCTCGCTGGCTCACCCACGGCTGGCAGGCAAACAGCCTGTTGACGTTCCGTGGCGGCCAGCCGTTTACGGTTTACAGCGGCACCGACTCCAGCGGGACCAACGAAGGCGAGGACCGTGGCACGCAAACGGGCCCAGTTCAGGCCGGTACCCGCACCATTGCTGATCACAGCGGTACTTACCAGTACATCACCCTCGCTAACTTTGTGATCCCGGCCAGCGGCACTTATGGCAATACCCGTCGCAACCAGTACTACGCTCCGGGCTACGAGGACGTGGACCTTTCCATCTTCAAGGATGGACATATCACCGAAAAAGTCAGCGCGCAGTTCCGGGTAGAAATGTTTAACCTGCTGAACCATATCAACCTGGCACCGCCAGATAACAGCATCAGTGACGGTTCGTCCTTCGGCGTTGTCAACACAACCATCGGTAACTACACGGGCGCACCGGGTCTTGGCCCGGGTGAACCCTTCAACACGCAACTCGCCTTGAAGATCATCTTCTGACGCAACCTGCGATACTA
>CAXTYP010000180.1:0-5722 GCA_964248435.1 uncultured Acidobacteriaceae bacterium
GGCAACCACAACTCGAGTTCATTTGACGCGCTGGTCGCGCAGCTTCGCCGGTCCTACAGCAACGGGCTGCTGTTTCAGGCCAACTACGAGTTCGCGCACGAGATCGACCAGGATGCAGCCGGCGGCGGCGACTCGGACTTTCCTGAAAACCCCGCTTGCTTCCCCTGCGAGCGCGCGTCCGGCGACTTCGATGTGCGCAGCGTCTTCAGCGGCAACGTGGTGTATGAGCTGCCATACGGGCGCGGCAAGCAGTTCGGCAACGGGGGCGGCATTGTGCCGGCGGTGCTGGGCAACTGGCAGGCCTCGAGCATCGTGAGCGCGCGCACCGGCCTGCCGGTCAATGTCACGATCGATCGGCCCAGCACCTTCAGCGCGGCCAATCCGAATGGCGTCGCAACCGGCTACACGACGAACCAGCGACCGAACCGCATCCCCGGTGTGCCCCTGACACCGCTCGCCGATCCGGGCATTCACAACTGGATCAACCCCGCTGCTTTTGCGGCGGTCACGAACGGCGGCTACGGCGACCTCGGTCGCAACGCCCTGCGCGGGCCCGGCCTGTGGCAGGCCGACATGGCTCTCGCAAAGAACATTCCCTTCCGCGAAACCGCAAACATCCAGTTCCGCTCGGAGTTCTTCAACCTGTTCAACCGCGCGCAGTATGGTCTGCCGCTGGCCGACTTTACCGGCCCATCTTTCGGTGCCATCACCAACACCGTGAACACGGGTCCGGTCGGGACGGGCACGCCGAGGCAGGTGCAGTTCCTGCTGCGGGTGGAGTTCTAGGAGCGCGCCGGGCAGCCCCGGCGCGCTCGGCTGAACGGGCTGCTTAGCGCAGCCCGCCTGAAACCTGGATCAACTGCCCGGTCACCCAGCGCGCGTCGTCGGACGCGAGAAACACCGCCACGTCGGCAATATCATCCGGTTTGCCCGTGCGCCCCAGCGGCGTCCGCGCTATCATCGCTTTTTCCATCTCGCCGCCCGACATATAGGCATTGCCTTCGGTATTGGTAAGTCCGGGATTGATGCTGTTCACGCGGATCCCCCGGGGGCCAAGCTCACTCGCCAGGACGCCTGTCATCGTGTCCAGTGCGCCCTTGGTCGCCGAATAAACGGCTGCGCCCGGCATGGGACTTTCCGAAACAACAGAACCGATGTTGATGATGTTGCCGCCGCGCTCGCCGAAGTGCCGCGCCGCCGCCTGCGAGGCAAGCAGAACTCCCAGCACATTGATGTTGAAGTGCCGGTGAAAGTGCTCTTCCGTAATTTCCTCGAGCGGCGCAAACGCGTACACCCCGGCATTGTTCACGAGCACATCCGCTGGCCCGAACGCCCTTTCGGTTTCCGCGAAAAGCCGCTCCACGTCCGCCGCCTTGTCCACGCTTGCCTGCACCGCAACGGCCTTGCCGCCCGCACCCGTGATGGCTTGTACGGTCTTTTCAGCACCCGCTTTGTCCGACGCATAGTTCACGACGACCGACGCGCCCTCAGCTCCATACGCTTTCGCGATCGCCGCGCCGATGCCCTTGGATGCCCCGGTTACCACTGCTACTTTTCCTGTCAGCTTTGCCATTCCACTTCTCCGATCGTTCGATAGCCATCGAATAATTCGATGCTCATCGAATGGATGGCCGGGCGCAACGGAGGATGCAAAAACGTTCAGGCTACGGTTCGGGCGGCAGCAGATCGTGTTCCAGCTGGTGCAGAAACGCTTCAAGCACCGGGTGCCGGACGGTGTAGCGGACGGTGCGCCCGGTGCGCTGCACCTCCACCAGGCCGGCCTCGTGCAGCTCTTTCATATGGTGCGACAAGGTCGCCGGAGCCAGCTTGACCGCGTCGAACAGCACGGAGCACTGCGTACTGCCGGGAGCCTGCGCCAGCATCTTGAGGATGCGGTAGCGCTGCGGGTCGGCCAGCGCGCGAGCGATCAACTGCGCGGCTTCTTCGTCGGTGAGCTGAGCCGGACGCGCGCTCATTTTTCCTTCTCCTCGGCATTGCGCGCGCGCACTTTGAACCAGATCGGCGAGCCTTCAAAGCCGAAGGCTTCGCGAATTTGGTTGGTAAGAAAGCGCTGGTAGGAAAAATGTAGATCGACATCGCGATTGGTGAACAGGATGAATGTCGGCGGCGCGACCCCGGCTTGCGTCATATAAAAAATCCGAATGCGCTTGTTCATGGGCACGGTCGCGCGCTCGAAATCGACTTTCTCGAGAAAGCGGTTCATCTGCCCGGTGGTGACGCGCTTGCGGCGCTCGGCGGCGACGCGTTCGATCGCTTCCAGCACTCGGTGTACGCCCTTGCCTTCCGCCGCGGAGATGAAAAGCAGCGGCGCGTAGTCGAGGTACTTGAGCGTGTCGCGGACCTGTTCCTCGTAGAGCTTGCGATCGGCGTGCGGCTTGCCGTCGGTGCGTCCGGTGGTGACGAGGTCCCACTTGTTGACGACGATGATGACCGATCGGCCGCTCTCGTGCGCGTAGCCGCCGATGGTCGCGTCGGACCCGGTGACACCTTCGACCGCGTCGATGAGAAGCAGTGAAACATCGGCGGCTTCCAGGTGGCGGCGCGCCATGATGACCGAGAGTTTTTCGGCCAGCAGGTTGGTTTTGCCCTTGCGGCGAATGCCGGCCGTGTCGATGATGCGCAGCTGCTTGCCGTTGTACTCGAGCACCTCATCAACCGCGTCGCGCGTGGTGCCGGCAATAGGCGACACGATGGCGCGGGCGGTGCCGGTGAGCGCGTTGAGCAGCGTCGATTTGCCGACGTTGGGCCGGCCGATGATGGCAACTCGGACTTCTTTCTGCTCGTAGTCGCCGTGGGTGCGATGCGGGGCCACTTCGTTCTCGTCGGCAGCGATGGGATCTTCGATGTACTCTTCGGGCTCAGGCGCGAGGGGCGCATTTGGCAGCGCGGCAAACACTTCATCGAGCAGGTCGCCGACATTGTGGCCGTGCTCGGCGGAGATGGCGGTGAGGTTGGGGATGCCGAGACGGCGAAAGTTTTGCGCGGCGGCGTCCTGCTGCGCAACGTCGATCTTGTTGACCGCGAGGAACATGGGCTTGTTGAGCCGGCGCAGCAATTGCGCGAGGTCCATGTCGGGGGCGGCGAGCTCGGTGCGCCCGTCGACGACCAGCACGATGGCCGAGGCTTCTTCAAACGCGGTGCGTGCCTGCGCAAAGATTTCGCTCGGGATCAGTGCTTCGTCATCGGGCACGATGCCGCCCGTATCGACCAGGCGCGCGACGCGGCCGGCCCAGTGCACCTCGCCGTAGATGCGATCGCGGGTGATGCCGGGCTCATCGCCGACGATGGAGCGGCGGGTGCCGGTGAGCCGGTTGAACAGGGTGGATTTGCCGACGTTGGGGCGGCCGCACACGACAATCAACGGCATGCCGAGGGCTTCGTCGGTGTGAGGCAGCGGGTTGGGGCGGCGATGTTGTTTCTTGGGCATGGTGGTTGCGCTTTCCTAAACCCGCGCGCAGGGAAGGCGAAGAACGGGCAAAGCTCTATGATAGAGCAGTTTCGTACTCCCCCGAACACTTGCCTCCAATTGCCAACTCGAAGCCTGCCCCGAACAGCCAAACGACGGGCAAAAAGCTGCCGTCACTGGGGAGCTTTTTCTCGCCCGGCGGTTTGCTCGCCAACTCGTCGCTGCCGTACGAGTTTCGGCGCGGGCAGCTGGAGTTTGCACAGTCCGTAGAGCGCGCGATCACGGAAAAATGCCACCTGATCGCCGAGGCCGGCACGGGCACGGGCAAAACGCTGGCCTACCTGTTGCCGGCGCTGCGATCGGGCAAGCGCGTGATTGTTTCAACCGGCACCAAGAACCTGCAGGAACAGCTTTTTTTCAAGGACGTCCCGTTTCTGGAGTCGATGCTGGGCCCCTTGAACGCCTGCTACATGAAGGGGCGCGCGAATTATCTGTGCCGCAAAAAGCTGTACGCGCTGGAGGGTGAGCCGATCCTGAGCGGGCTTGAGGAGATTCGGCAGTTCAGCGCGATTGCCGCGTGGGAAAAGACGACCCAAACCGGCGACCGCGCGGAGGTGGACGTGCTGCCCGAAGGCAGCAGCCTGTGGACCAAGCTGGACGCGCGGAGCGAAACCTGCCTGGGGCAGACATGCCCGGATTTCGAACGTTGCTTTATTACGGAGATGCGGCGCAAGGCTTCGGAAAGCAACCTGATCGTGGTGAACCATCACCTGTTTTTCGCCGACCTGGCGATCAAGCAGCAGGCGGCGAACGCGCCGGACGCGGGGGTGCTGCCGGAAGCGGACGTGGTGATCTTTGACGAAGCGCACGAGCTGGAAGACGTGGCCAGCGCGTACTTCGGGCTGCAGATTTCAAACATTCGGTTTGAAGAGCTCGCGCGCGACCTGGACACGATGTTGCGGGCCAAGCATGCCATCAGCCATGGGCCGAAAGTGGCGGCGGAGATGCTGCGGGAGCGCTCGCGCATGTTTTTTGCGGCGTTGCCGCTGGGCACCGAGGGCCGGGCGCAGTTTACGCATCGCGAGGAGTTTCTGGAAGAGCAGGGCGAGCTGTACCTGGGCGTGCTGAACGCGCTGCAGCTGCTGGAAACGGAGCTGGAGCGCATGCGCAACGTGGAAGAAGCGCCGGGGCTGAAGCGCCGCGTGAATGAGCTGCGCGACCGTTTGAAGTTCCTGATGGAGGCTGAAGACAAGAACACCGTCTTTTGGCTGGAGCGGCGCGGCGGCGGGCGCGGGCGCGAGGCGAGTTACAACACCTTTCTGCAGGCGACGCCGATCGATGTGTCGGGGCTGCTGGGCGATGTTTTGTTTGAAACGTTTCCGACCGTGGTGCTGACCTCGGCGACGCTGACGGTAGGCGGCAGCTTTGATCACCTGCGCAAGCGCCTGGGGCTGCAGCACGCGAAAGAGCTGGTAGTGCCGTCGCACTTTCGCTATGCGGAGCAGGCGTTGCTGTATCTGCCGCCGGAGATGCCGGACCCGCGCGCGCCGGGCTTTGGCGAGCAGGCCGTGCGGACGATCGTGGAGGTGCTGGAGGCCTCGCGGGGGCGCGCCTTTTGCCTGTTTACCAGCTACGCGCAGATGCGCGACACCTACACGCAGCTGCTGAGCCGGGTGGGCTGGCCGCTGCTGTTGCAGGGCTCCGCGCCGCGGCAGACGCTGCTCGAGGAGTTTCGACGGACGCCAAACGCGGTGCTGTTCGGAACCTCAAGCTTTTGGCAGGGCGTGGATGTACAGGGCGAGGCGCTGAGCTGCGTGATTATCGACCGGCTGCCGTTTGCGGTGCCGAGTGACCCGGTGGTGCAGGCACGGACGCGGGCGATCGAGGCCGCGGGCGGCAAGCCGTTTTTCGATTACCAGGTGCCGTCGGCGGTGCTGACGCTGAAGCAGGGGTTCGGACGGCTGATTCGCTCGCTCGAGGACCGGGGGGTGCTGGTGCTGCTGGACCCGCGCGTCAGCCGGAAACAGTACGGGGTGACATTTCTCGAAAGCCTGCCGGCGTACCGGGTGACGCGCGACATCGCGGAGGTGCGCAGCTTTTTCGAGACACCGGCCGGTGCGTAGCTTTCGCTTACAATCAAGAAGATATGTTTGAGATCACGGTAGATGCGGGTTTCTCTTCGGGGCATTACCTGCGCGATTATCACGGCAAGTGTGAGAACCCTCACGGGCACAACTACAAGGTGCGGGTGACGCTGCGCGGCCGGGAGCTGGACGCATCGGGCTTGTTGCTGGA
>CAXTYP010000181.1:0-5713 GCA_964248435.1 uncultured Acidobacteriaceae bacterium
GAAACCTGCCGGATCGATCGCCGTGGCGTCCAGCCCATTTGCCTCGCCAAAGCTCGCCGGGTCAAACCCGGCGTCTTCATTCGCGCCTTCGGGTTCGCCCAGTGCCAGCATTCCCTGTGCCGCATCGCCAAACGCGAAGCTCGTGTCATCGCCCGCGTGCAGCGTGCGGTCCAGCTCCGTCGGCTGGTCGTCGCGCGTGTCGGTTGTGTGTGCGTTGCCCAGCGCGAGCGTGGCGTCGGGATCGGTGGCGCTCGCCACATCGGCGCTCAGCTTCCCCGCAAAATCCGGGGCCAGCATCGCGCGGGCGTCCTCGATCATGCGGCGAAAACCGTCGAGCGCGATCAGCGCGCGCGAGGGCAGCAGGCGCTCCTTCAGCGCGTGGCCGATGGCTGTGTAGGTGCTGGTGCCAGTCTCGATCGCGAGCCGTTCCAGCGTGTCAAGCGTGGTGCGACCGATGCCGCGTGCCGGCGTGTTGATCACCCGTTGCAGCGCGATCGAGTCATGCGGGTTCTGCACCAGCTTGAGATACGAAAGGATGTCCTTGATCTCGGCACGCTCGTAAAACGAGAAGCCGCCAACCATGGTGTAGCTGATGCCATAGCGGCGCAGCGCTTCTTCTACCAGGCGTGACTGCGAGTTGGTGCGGTACAGCACGGCAGCGCGCGGCTGTTCCACCGTTTGCCCGGCCTCACGCAGGTACTTGTTGATGTAGTCCGCAATGAAGAGTGCTTCGTTTTCGCCGTCAGGCGCTTCGTAGTAGCCGATCTTTGCGCCGCCTTCGCGCGCGGTCCACAGATCCTTGCCCTTGCGCTGCGCATTGCGAGCCACTACCGCACCCGCGGCTTCAAGAATCACCTCGGTTGAGCGATAATTCTGCTCCAGGCGAATGGTTTTTGTCGCCGGGAAGTCCTTTTCGAACTCAAGGATATTGCGGATGTCGGCACCGCGCCAGCTATAAATGCTCTGGTCTTCGTCGCCCACCACGCACACATTTTGCTCGGGCCCGGTCAGCAGCTTCATCAGCTCGTACTGCGGGCGGTTGGTGTCCTGGTACTCGTCGATGAGCAGGTAGCGATAGCGGCGGTTGTAGCGCTCGCGGGTTTCGCCACTCGCCTTGAGCAGGTGCACGGCTTCAAGCAGCAGGTCGTCAAAGTCGAGCGCATTGTTCTTACGCAGCTCTTTGCCGTAAGCCTCGTACAGGTGCGCGATGCGCTCTGCCTGCGCATCGGCCGATTGCAGGTACAGCTCCTGCGGGTTGAGCATGTGGTTCTTGGCCCAGGAGATGCGGGAAAGCACCGTTCGCGGCGTTAGCTGCTTGTCGTCGAGCCCCATGCGCCGCATGATCTGCTTGACGAGCTGTTGCTGGTCGCTCTCGTCGTAGATGGCGAAGGTGCGCGTCAGCCCGGTTCCGTCGGGTGCGCGCAGAACTTCAATCTCCCGCCGTAGCATTCGCACGCAGAAGGAGTGGAACGTCGCCAGCAGCGGCTTGGCCAGCGTGGACGCGCCGATCAGCTTTTCCACCCTCTCGGCCATCTCCTTCGCTGCTTTATTCGTAAACGTCACCGCAAGAATCGCGTCCGGCGCGACCCCGCGCTCCTGGATCAGGTAAGCGATGCGATGGGTGATGACTCGTGTTTTGCCGGAGCCCGCGCCGGCCAGCAGCAGCACCGGGCCGTCGACAGCCTGCACGCCCTCGGCCTGCTGTGGGTTCATATTTTGAAGAAGTGAGTGCATAAGCGGTTACCTTTAGTGTAATCCCTAGGAACGCGCCCTGGCTCTTACCGGCAAGCCCTATCCTTACTTGAGCGTAAGGATGCTATGCTTACTCACAGGTAGAGGAGCGTTTATGCCATCGGCAACCATGACCAGCAAAGGGCAGATTACGATTCCTATCGAAATCAGGCAGGATTTGGGCCTTGAAGCGGGAGACAGGGTGGCTTTCGTTCGCAACGAAAGCACGGGCCAGTTTGAACTCATTCCGGCAAAAGTCGCTCTCCAGTCGCTTCTAGGCGTTCTGCCGAAGCCGAAAAAGCCGGTCACGATCGAGGAGATGAATCGGGCCATTCGTGAACGCGGAGCTTCCGCCGGGTGATCGGACTCGATACCAACATCCTGGCGCGCATCCTGGTACAGGACGACGATGCACAAGCGGCGAAGGTGAAAGCGTTTCTGGAGTCACTCGACGCGAAGCGCCCCGGCTACATCTCGCATACCGTGTTGATGGAACTGGTATGGGTCCTGTCCTCAAGCTATGCGTATGACCGAGCCCAGGTATCGCACGCGCTGGAACTTCTGCTGCGTGCCGTCGGCCTCGCCGTGGAAAAGCCGGATGTGGTCTGGAGCGTACTGCGCTCCTACCGGGACTCAAGGGCCGATTTCGCGGATTTGTTGATCGAGCGTGGTTGTGCCGCGGCAGGGTGCGAGTACACCGTCACCTTCGATGTCCATTCATCCAGGCGCGCCGGCATGCGCCTGTTGCGGTAATGCCGGCGAAGAGTGCGAGCCGCTTCATTGCCGTATTCTGCGGCTCAGCAGATGGCGTCGCACCAGCCTATCGCGAGGAGGCCGCGCGACTCGGCGGCCTGATTGCCCGTTATGGGTGGGGACTCGTGTACGGCGGGGCTTCGATCGGGCTGATGGCCGCGGTGGCTGACGCTGCGCTTGCCGGAGGAGCTCCGGTTGTCGGCGTGCTGCCGGCTGTGCTCCGCGATCGCGAGGTCGCCCATGCGGGCTTGTCAGAGTTGATTTACGTCGACACCATGCATCAGCGCAAGGCACGAATGGCAGAGCGCGCGGACGCTTTTATCGCGCTGCCGGGCGGCTTCGGCACGCTCGATGAACTGTTCGAGATCCTGACATGGCAACAGCTTGGCATTCACACCAAACCGGTCGTGCTGGTGAACACACTCGGGTACTTCGACGGGCTGCTGCGTTTCGCGGATCACGCCGTCGAGCAGGGATTTGTTCGGCCCGAGCACCGGGACGCGTTGCAGGCTGTGCCGCATTCCGAGGCCGCCATGAACCTGCTTCAGGCGGAGCTCAAAGGGGTTGAAGCGCGTTCAGCAGAGCGCTCCCCAACCCCTAAGCCCTAGCGGCTCGCCGGCGGCTGGGCCATCGCGCGCCACTTTTTCGCCAGCGGCTCGTCGGCATACGCTTTGATAAACAAGCCTCCCACCACCGAGCGCGCCTGGAAGCTCTCCTGCTTGCCCGTGATCGTGTCGTACCAGTCGGTCAGCGGCACGCGGCTCGGGGTGGAGTCGGCCCACTTCGCCAGCGGCGCGACCAGCTGCGCAAACTGTTCCGGCGTTGCCATGGTGTCCGACCACAGCTCCCAGTCCAGCTTGGTATAGGTCGCGCGCGAGTCCAGCGGCACGCCGTACTTGTTGTTATGCGCCAGGTAGAACTTAATTTCCGACTCGCGCAGGCTGGGGGGAAACAGGTGCAGCCCGAGCACCGTATCCCACACCAAGTTGTACTTCTGGCTCCAGGTACCGGGCTTGTCAAAGGCGAGCTTGGTGTGGTCGCCATCGGCCGCCATCGGCATAAACTGCTTGGCCATGCCCTCCGCGGCCGCACGGTACTGCCTGGCTACGTCGTTATGGCCCAGGCGCTTCGCGAGGTCGGCATACGCACCGATGGCGTCGATCGCCTTGATCGAAAGGTTGGCGTTGTGTGCCAGGTGCCCGGCAAAGTCGTCGGTCGAAAGCTGGTTTGCGGGGTCCAGGCCCGCCTCGCGAAGGAAGTTGGCCCACTGGGTCAGCTTCGGCCAGTAACGCTCAGCCAGGTGCGCATTGCCCTGGGTCTGCGCGATCGCGTCGATCATGATCAACATGTCGCCCGACTCTTCGACGGGCATTTGGTCGTCCTCGGTCTGTTCGCCGCCACCGTACACCTGGCCGTTCGCGAGCGGATACTGGCCCACATCATGCGGAGAAAAGGGAAATTTCCAGCGCGGCAGCCCGGCGTAGCGAAGCACCGGCTCCACCTGCGCCTCCATCAGCGCCGGGTTAAAGAACAGCAGGATCGGTGATTGCGGATACATCACGTCCACGGTGCCCGTGCAACCGTTGGAAAAGTTTTCCTTACAGAAATAAAGCGGCGTCCCCTCCGTATCGGCGGTGAGCTCGCAGGCGGCCAGCGACTGGCGGTACGACAGGTTGGTCAGGTACGCGTAGTCGGCCCCGCCGACCCTTGTCATGTCGTCGGTCAGCTGCTTGTCGTAGCTGTTGCCGCGCGCGTCCAGCGACGAGTACTGCGCTTCCGCCTCGTCGAGCATCGCGTTCACGGTCTGCCCGTTGCGCTGCCAGTAAGGCCGCAGGCGCTGGTTCAGGTATTCGATCGCGAAGCCGTCGGTGTAGCTCACCAGCAGGTGCTGCGAAACCGGCGTGGTGCCGACGGAGCCCCCGACCGATCCCAGGTGCAGCACGGCATCCAGGTGCGCGGCGCCACTGTAGGGAGCAGCCGGCATATCCATGTCGTCGCCGGCGGGCAGGGTGCCGTTCTTGCCGAAGGCTTCTATCGCTTTTTCCAGCCGGTCCGCGCCCATCAACGCGGTTTGCGCGTGCTCACCCGCGGGCACGGCCAGGTGAAAGTAGCCCCAGTCGATGCGAAGATTGTCGCCCTTTCTGCCCAGCACCGCCTGGTCGCGCGAGCCCACGTTGAGCACCTGCAGCGAATCGGTCTCTGACCGGCCCCAGGTCACGGCGTCCGTGCCTGTATTGACCGCGATGATGGGGTCGACGTCCAGCATCGCGTCGACCGTGTGCTGCCCCCCGTCAAGCGCCCTTGCGGTCCAGGTCAGGTAGGTGACCGGGCGCGACAGGAGGTCCATGTCCTGCGGAAACGCCGGGGTGAAAAAAGCAAGCTGCAGCTCCACCCCCGCGCCTTGAAAGGTGTAAACGGTGTGGGTCGCTTCCACGCGCACGGCGGTCTGTTCCATCGCCGGCACTTCGCGCGGAAAATCGCCCATCACGCGGTACGGCTTGCCGTCGATGCGAACAAGGCTCGAGAAGGACTGGTTCGAGCCGGTCCAGTGACGCGTGGAGCCGCCGGTCAGCTTGTCCGTCTCCGACCAGACCGAAAAATACGGGTTGTGCGTGATGAGCGGCACCGCGGGCGGGCGATGCGCCTGCTGGGCGTGGAGCGCGCAGGGGGCGGCAATCGCAAGAAGGCACAACAGGGAGGCAGGGCGGAATCGAAGGGGACGCATGCGCCCACCATTATGGCATCGATACCAGAGATTCCGAAACAGGGGATCCAGCCTAGGCCGAAACATTCAGCGCCGGGCGGTGCAAAGCTCGCAGCTACAGTGGCGGCGCAGGTAGTCCCAGGAGTAAATCCCGCTCGTGTGGCTGTCGTTCCATCCGAAGGAGATGGCATAACGTCCGACAGGCTGCACGGTGTCCGGGCGCACCGGCGGCTTGTACAGGGGCAGCAAGGCGGCCGGTTCGGGTGGGGGCACGCCGGGAGCGCGGCGGTCGTGTTCGCGCTCGTCATGGCAGATAGCGCAGGGGCAGGCGTGGCGCAGCCAGTGAAAGCTCCACCGGCTCCGGTGGCCGTCGCGCCAGTCGATCTCAAGGCCGGTGCCCTCGGTTTTCATTACGCGCACCTTCACGGGCTCGGTGGCTTCGCGAGCGAGGGGAGCGTGGGCGGCGTCTTGCTGCTGCGCCTCCGCCGGGGAGACGAGGCGAAAACCTTCATGGCTCATAGGGGT
>CAXTYP010000182.1:0-5701 GCA_964248435.1 uncultured Acidobacteriaceae bacterium
CCGGCGTGTCCGTCATGGAGGGCTCGCCGACGCGGACGCTCGAGATGGTGGTGGGGCCGTGCTGGACCAGCAGCAGGGCGCGGTCCTTGAGGCGAACGGGCGCGCGGCTGCCTTCTTCGGCTTCGCTTTCAGCCATTTCAGCGGCGGAAGGCTCAGGCACGGGCCGTCCGGCGGCGATCAAACGGTCCTTGGCGTCTTCCACGTGCGGAGCCATGGGGTAGCGGGTCACCACGCGATCCCAGGCCTGCGCGGCGCGGTCGTTGTAGGCCTTTTGGAGCGTGTCCTTGACCTTGGGCGGGATGTTCATGTTGCCCACAATCGCGGCCTGTTGCGCGTAAGCGTCGCCGATCGACAGAAGGGTCTGGTCGGCGTGCGAAAACAGGGGGTAGTTGTCGGCGACGGTCTGGAGACGCGCGATGGAAGCGGCCCAGTTCTCGTGTCCGATGTAAAACTCGCCAATTTCAAACTGGCGCTGGGCCAGGACCTCCTGCACCTCGCGCAGCCGCTGCTTGGCGCGGGGCACCAGCGACGAGTCCGGGTACTGCTGGATCATTTCGCGGTACTCGTCCTCGGCATGCTGGGCGTTTTGCGGGTCGCGGTCCGGCTTGTCCATCTCCGAAAAATAAATATCGCCGACCTTCATCTGGGCTTCGGCGGCTTCCGGCACGTTTGGGAAAAAGGTTTTGAAGTCCTTGTATTCCTGCTCGGCCTGCGCCATGGCGGCCGAGCCGCCTTCCTTGTACCAAGTGTCGCCGACGGCCAGCTTGGCCCGCATCTGGTATTCGGAGTCCGGGTAGGTGTTCATCAGCGTTTGCAGGTCGAGCCGGGCGATGTCGTAGCGCCCCTTTTTGAGCGCGACCATGGCCTTGTCGTACAACTCCTTGTCGGGCTGCTTGGACTCGACATTGCCGAGCGGGTTGGCGCTCAGGTCGACGTTTTTCTTGCTCTTTTTGGGTTCCGCCTGGCTTGCCGGGACCAGGCTGAAACAAAGGGCCAAGGCCAGGACGGGGGCGCTGCGTTGAAAGAATGACATTCAAAAAACCTCGTATCGCAGGAGCTTCGGCGTTGCGTTCGTACCCGGCAGGCGCTCGACAGTCCAGAAATCTGTATCTCCATGCTAATGCCCGGCCCCGCACTCTGTCGCGCGGGTGGTTCCGGTTTTCTAGGCCAGCCGCTCGCCCCCGTGCTGCCGGGCGGCCTCGGCGGCTTCGAGCAAACTCCGCCCGTCCCGCTCCGGCTCCCCCCTGCCGAACACAGCGGAGCCGGCGACCAGCAGCTCCGCCCCTGCTTCGACGACGGACGCGATCGTGTCGTGAGCGACGCCGCCATCGACCTCGATGCGGAAGTTCAAACCCATCTCGTCGCGAAGCCGGCGAAGGTCGCGCAGCTTGGTCAGCGAGTAGGGGATAAACGTTTGGCCGCCGAATCCGGGGTTGACGCTCATGATGAGCACGTGGTGCAGCAGCGGCAGCACGGGGATGAGCAGGTGGACGGGTGTGTGCGGGTTCAGCACGACGCCCGGCTCCATGCCGTGCGAGCGGATCAGCTCAATGGTGCGGTGGAGGTGGCGGCAGGCTTCGTAGTGGACGCCGATCCAGTTGGCCCCGGCCGCGGCAAAGTCCGGGATGAAATTATCAGGGTTTTCGATCATCAGGTGGCAGTCGAGCGGCAGGCCCGTGTGCTTGCGCAGCGACTTGACCACCGGGGGACCGAGCGTGATATTGGGCACGAAATGGCCGTCCATCACGTCCACGTGGATGGCGGTGCCGCCGCCGCGCTCCGCCGCGGAAACCTCGTCGGCCAGCCGCGCGAAATCGGAAGAAAGAATGGAAGGCAGGAGCTGGACGGGAAAGGGGGGCATGGTGGGGCCAGTTTACCAGTGGGCGTGGGCGGGCTCTGCGACAATGAGGAAGGCATGAGCCTCCCTCCATTCCGGCCGCGACGGTTGCTTTCACTCGGCTTGCTGCCGGTTCTTCTTGGATTGCCGGGCTGCGGCTACCATGCCGCGGGGCGGGCCACACACCTGCCAGCAACGACCCGCGTGATCAGCATCCCGGTATTTAAAAACCATACCCAGGCGTACCACGTCGAGCTCACCATGACGCAGGCGGTGTTGCGGGAGTTCAGCGCACGCACGGCGTTTCGGGCGGTGCCGACCGACGCGCCCGGCGATGCAGATGCAGTGTTGCACGGCGATATTGTCGGTTTCACGGTGTACCCGCTGACCTATGACCCGACGACCAATCAATCGTCGAGCTACGAGGTGACGGTGACGGCGCGGGTGCGGCTCGACGACCGGAGCGGGCGCATGCTGTGGGGGAACAACAACTATGTGTTTCGCCAGCAGTACGAGTCGTCGCAGGATCTTCTGAGCTTTATCCAGGAAGACCCCGCGGCGATCGGCCGGCTTTCGCGGGATTTCGCGCAGAATTTGGTTGCCGATATCACGGAGAGTTTTTAACCGGTGGGCGCGGGGTTTGCTTCAACGGACCGGTTCCTGGCTGAGATAGGAGGCGGGGGTCCGAAGCCGGGCTATGTGATGCTGGGCGACGAGGCGTTCCACTACGGACGCTGCCGCCGCGCGCTGCTGGACCGCTTTGTGCCGGGCGAGTTGCGCGAGTTTTGTCTCCACGACCTGGACCTGGCGGACACATCCATCTTTGAAGCGCTCGATGTCGCGCAAACGCCCTCGCTGATGGCGCCGTTTCAGCTGGTGTTTATACGCGGACTGAAAGCCTTGTACGGCCGCGGCGCGAAAAAAGAGGAGTTCGCGGCGCTGGACGCGTATGGGCGCTCGCCCAACCCCGGCGCGCTGCTGGTGTTTGTCGCCGACCACCTGCGGATCCCGGCCGATGTGCGGCGCATGGAGATGGACGACAAGACGCGCTATGAGCGGATCAGGGAAACGCTGGGCGACTGGTGCGGCATTGTGGAGCTGGCGCGCGCGGACGAGGACGACGCACTGCGATGGCTGGCCGGGGAAGCCAAACGCGCGGGCAAACAGCTGGCGCCCGAGGCCGCGCGCGAGCTGGTCGACGCACTGGCGGCGGATATGCTCGCCATCGCGGGCGAGTGGGAAAAGCTGCTGCTGTACACGCGCGACCGGGCCGAGGTAACGCAGGCCGACGTGGAACTGATGGTTTCAGGCGCGAAGCAGCGTTCGCTATATGAGCTGACGGACGCGATCTCGCGCAAGGACCCGGTGCGCGCGCTGCTGGTGCTCGACGGGCTGCTAAACGCGAGCGAGGCCGGCGAGGATGCGGCGATCGGCCACCTGTACATGCTGGCGCGTACGTTTCGGCAGATGCTGGTGGTGCTTGACAAAAATGTGCGTGACGGGCGCGCAATCTGGGGGGCGTTGTGGCCGGGGTTTCGGCTGCCGCCGTTCGCGGCCGACGACGTGGTGCGCCAGGCGCGGCGTTACAAGGTGCGTGGCGAGTTGATGGCGGCGATTGCCGCGGTGGCTCGCGCGGATGCGGCGATTCGTTCAAGCCCGGTCGATAAAAAACTGGTGCTGGAGCGATTGGTGCTGGAGTTGGCCACGCCCAAAGCGTAGGCGACCGCGCAGGAGCTCAGGCCGCGTTGGCAGGGTCAGCCCGCGCCGAAGGGGCGACTGCCTCCATCGCTTCCGGCGCGCGTCTTTGAATGCGGCGCTCAAACCGTGCGCGCATGTGCCGGCTGGGCTGCTCCACGTAGCGGCGCATCGCCGACGAATACGCAACCGACAGGGAAAAGCAGAACAGCGCGACCGGCACAGGATGCGCAGGGATGGCCCGGTGAAAGATATCGAGCAGGACGAAATGGATCAGGTACATGGAGTAGGAGATCCAGCCGAGAAAGCGCAGCGGCTTCCACTCAAGCCAGCGCACCTGCCATTGCCCGCAGGCCGCCGAACAGAAAAAGAAGATGGGATACAGCGCGGCGTTTTGAACCGTGTAGCGCAGGGTTTCGCGAAAGTGCGGTTCGCGGATCAGCAAGCTGAGCAGCAGGGAACCGAGCCCGGCAAGGGCAAGGGGCCCTTTGTACCGGCGGAGCCAGGGCGATGCGTCCCCGAACCAGGCGTTGTCGCGAACAGCCAGGATGCAGCCGAAAAGGATGGAATCGAAACGGGCGTCGGAACTGTTGTAGGTCCAGCGCGGCAGCGCCAGCAGCGGCGTGTGGAGCACAAACACAAGGCAGCAGCGCCAAAGCAGTGCGCCGGCGCACGCATAAGCGAGCACACGGGCAAAGTTGTGCAGCGTGGCACCTTTGCGGCCGAGATAAAGCTTGAACACCAGGGGAAAGATGAGGTAGAAGTGCTCCTCGATCATCAGCGACCACAGCACGCCCGTGCCGCTGGGCAGCAGCGACGGCTTGCCGAGCAGGTTGGCGTAGTTGTAAAAATACGCGCTGACAGAAACAAGCCCGAAGAAGTTACCGGCCTCTGTTAAAAGCCCGCCCGCACCCAGCGCGTAGCCCACCAGCAGGGTGATGTACATGGGCGGCAGGATGCGAAACGCGCGACGGACGTAGAAGTTGCGCAGGGACACGGAGCCGGTTTGCGCCAGCTCAAGGCGCATCAGGCTGGTGATGAGATAGCCGCTTAGAAAGAAGAAGACCGTGACCCCGAAGCCGCCGGGCACCAGGTGATCAAGACCCGCATGCGCCACAAAGACGAGCAAAAATGCGATGGCGCGCAGGCCGTCCAGGCTGGGGATATAGAAAGATTGCCGCGCTTCCGGCTTTGCCAAGTGGTGACCTCGTGCCCTGGGAAATTTCAACACTGGTGAGAGCTGGCGAGATCCGGGGTGAAAGGTCGAGCAAAGGTGGTGCGGCGCGATCGAGACGAGCGGAAAAAGCCGCGCTTGGGCGCAAGTGTACCGCAGGTTCACTCGAGCGCAAGCGGTAATTCGGCCCCTTCGCCGCGCGTAAGAACAAAAGCGGCGGCCAGGATGATGCCGCCGCCGGCCCAGGCCAATGGTCCGAGCCGGTCGCCGAGCAGCCAGATACCCAACGCCGAGCCCAGCGCCGGCTCAATGTTGAGAAACACCCCGGCGCGTGAAGCCGGTACATGGCGCATGCCCCAGTTCCACAGCAGGCTGGTGGCCGCGGTGCATAAAACACCGGAGGCCACGAGCGACCACCAGGCCGCGCGGGGTACGCCCCGCACCGGCGGGGGGCCGTCGGCCAGCAGCACATAGGCGCACAGCATTGCGGTGCCGGCAAGCATGCCCCATGCGGTGACCTGCAAGGCAGAATGACGGCGCACCAGCGATTGGTTGAGCAGCAGCCAGCCGAGGGAGATAAGCAATGACAGCAGGATCAGCCCGTCGCCTGTGAGCGACGGGTGTTCGCGCCCGGTATTGCCGCCGCCGCTGAACACGATCAGTCCCACGCCCAGGCTGGAGCCCGCGAGCGCAAGCCAGCCGGCGAGGGGCAGCCGCTCGCCGCTGAACACGGTCGCCCCAAGTGCCAGCACGGCCGGCATGACGCCGACCATCAGCGCGGCATGCGAAACGGTGGTGAGCGCCAACCCGTGAAATTGAGTGAGGAACTGCACGGGTACGCCGAGCAGGGAAGCCGCGAGCAGCTGCGCCCACTCGCGCCGGCTGAAGCGCGGGGTGCGCAGGACCGGCAGCAGCGCCAACACCGCGAACAAAAAGCGGTACAGCACCATGTGGCTGGAGCTCATGGAGCGCAGCGCGATCTTGCCGAACAGGAA
>CAXTYP010000183.1:0-5684 GCA_964248435.1 uncultured Acidobacteriaceae bacterium
CCGCGGCAACGCGCAGCTGCGCGCCGGCGATTGGGACCCCGTGTGCCCGCGCTGCGCGGGCTCGCTCACCCCGAGACCCACCGCCGAGGACAAGCCGAGCGAGGTGACCAGCGTTTATGCCTTGTCCAAGCGCGACCAGGAAGAGCTGTGCCTTACCTACGGCCGCGTCTACGACCTCCCGGTGGTCGCGCTGCGCTTCTTCAACATCTACGGCACACGCCAGGCCCTGTCGAACCCCTATACCGGCGTTGCGGCAATTTTCGCTTCGCGCCTGCTCAACAACCAGGTACCGCTGGTCTTTGAGGACGGCGAACAGCAGCGCGATTTCGTGAACATCCACGATATTGTCCGCGCCAACCTGCTCGCGCTGGAGCGTCCCGAGGCGAACGGCCATGTCATCAACATCGGCTCCGGGGAGCCCATCTCCATCAGCCGTATTGCTGACTTACTTTCAACCTCGCTCGGCAAGCGCGACCTGCCGCACCAGCTCACGCAACGCTACCGCTCCGGCGATATCCGCCACTGCTACGCCGACCTGACCCGCGCCCGTGCCTTGCTGGGCTACGAGCCGGAGGTCACGCACGAGCAGGGTTTTGCCGAGCTGGTCGAGTGGCTGCGCGCGCAGCAGGCCGAGGATAAAGCCGAAACCATGATGCAGGAACTGAACACCTATGGGCTTTCCGCGTGAGTGCGCCCGGCCTAAGTGCGGTTGAAAGAACAACTGACGCCGCCCCTTATGCGTCACACACCCGGAAGGGGGCAGTTTGAAAACAAGGGAAGAACGCAGGGCCCTCATCACCGGCGGCGCGGGTTTTATCGGCAGCAATGTTGCGGCTCACCTCCTGGAGCACACAAGCGCTCACGTCACCGTGCTCGACAACCTGGCGCGCCCCGGCGTTGAACGCAACTTGGCCTGGCTCCAGTCGCTTGCCGCCCCGGGGCAGCTCACGGTGGTGCCTGGCGATGTGCGCGACGGATTGCTCGTCTCCGAAACCGCGGAAGGCGCAACCGAAATCTTCCACTTCGCCGCGCAGGTGGCCGTCACAACCTCCATCGCCGATCCGCTCGACGACTGCCACACCAATATCCTGGGCACGCTGCACGTGCTTGAAGCTGCTCGCAAAGCAAGGAAGCAGCCTGTTGTTCTGTTTACCTCGACCAACAAGGTATACGGTTCCCTCGAGGGGGTGCCGGTGCATGGCATGGGCGATCGCTATGTGTTTGCCGATCCCGCTTTCGGAGGCGTGGCCGAAGCTCACCCACTTGATTTTCACTCCCCTTATGGCTGCTCCAAGGGCGCGGCCGACCAGTACGTGCACGACTACGCGCGCATCTACGGCGTGCCCACGGTGGTGTTTCGCATGAGCTGCATCGCGGGTCCGCGGCAGCTGGGCACGGAAGACCAGGGATGGGTCGCGCACTTTCTTTACTCCGCCCTGCGCGGCGAGCCAGTCACGATCTACGGCGACGGCTGCCAGGTCCGTGACATCCTCCACGTGCACGATCTTGTCGACGCCATGGAGCGCGCGGTTTCACAGCGCACCGTCACTGCGGGCGAGGTTTATAACGTCGGCGGCGGCCCCGGGCAGGCCATTTCCGTTCGGCAGGCACTCGCGGCGATCGAGCGGCAAACCGGTCTCGCGATCGACACCCGCTACGCCGAAGCTCGCCCCGGCGACCAGCAAATCTATATCAGCAACACAGGGAAGCTGGAGGCGCACACCGGCTGGCAGCCCACGCGCTCGCTCGCGCACACCCTTTCCGATATCGCCGCGTTCTGGCACAGCGACCTCCAGGGCCGCTCGCTCGCGCCGGTATCGGAGCCCGAGCCGCTGCTGCTGGCCGCACACGGGGGCTGCCCCGCATGACGTACGCGCTTGTAAACCCGCGCTGGAGCTTTGAGGGCTCCACGTATTTCGGCTGCCGCGAACCGCACCTGCCGCTTGAACTGCTGCATGCCCGCGAAGAGTTGCGCAAGGCCGGCCACGAGGTCGCGCTGGTCGACGCGCAGATGGAAGCACTTGCTCCTGCAGAAGTCGCAACGCGCCTTGCCGGATTCGACGCGGATTTTGTCGTGATGCCGACCGCACCCTCGTACCTGTTCTGGCGCTGCCCGCCGCCCGAGTTGCGCGTCCCCCGTGAGTGGGTGGCCGCGCTTCGCCCCGGCTGCGAGCCCAGCACAAGGTTCGTACTGATCGGTCCGCACAGCTCCGTCACGCCCGCCACCACCCTGCGTAAAACCGGCTGCGACATCGTCATCCGCGGCGAGCACGACCAGGTTTTGCCCCTGCTCGCTACCCAACCGTGGGCCATGATCTCCGGCTGCTGCTGGCAGGACGAAACTGGCCTGCACCTCAGCGAAGCGCTGGGCGTGACACAAATGGCCGAGCTCGGCCCCATCGACATCAGCGACTACCCGGTTGAGCTACACACCCACAAGCACCATGTTTTTGAGCACGTCGAAGGTCTCGGCGCAGAGCTCGAATACGCTCGCGGTTGCCCCTGGTCGTGCTCGTTCTGCAACAAGACCCTGTTCCGCAATAAGTATCGCGAGCGCCCGGTTTTTGTTGTTCTTGAAGAAATAGACGCACTGATCGCGCGCGGTGTGACGTACATCTACTTCATCGACGAAATCTTCGGCGTCGGCAACAACGTGCGCCACCTGCTCGAAGAGATCGCGAAGCGCCCTCTCAAAATCGGCTTCCAAACGCGTATCGACCTGTGGGACGAGGCCGGCTTTGA
The DNA here is from genome assembly GCA_964248435.1 of uncultured Acidobacteriaceae bacterium. GTDB lineage: Bacteria > Acidobacteriota > Terriglobia > Terriglobales > Acidobacteriaceae > EB88. The sequence continues at coordinate 2,743 of CAXTYP010000183.1, forward strand.
CCTGCTAGGCCGCGCCCACGCCATCTCCATCGAGTGCGGCATCGAGTCCATCACCGAGGCCGGCCGCAAGGAGCTGAACAAGAACTGCCGCATGTCCACCGACCGCATCGCCGAGCTGCTCACCTATGCGCGCGGGCGCATCCCCTGGGTGCAGGCCAACCTCATCCGCACCGCGCATGACAACCTCGCCGAGGTACAGCTCTGGCAGGACGAACTGAAGGCCAAGGGTGTTTGGGTTTCGGAGCCGGTCCCCATGTTTCCGTTCCCCGGCTCGCCGCTTTACGTGCAAACCTTTGGCGCGGCGCCCGATGACGACGCGTGGGAGCGTGCGCACCGCCACTATCTCGGCCTGTTCTCCGGCAAGGGCTGGAGCGATATCCAGGAGGAAAACCCCATCGCGCTGGAGGAGCTTGAATGCATGTCCTTCTAACGACCGACTCGGTCGGCGGCGTGTGGACCTACACCGAAGAGTTGAGCGCGGGCCTCCTTCGCAATGGCCATCGCGTGACCCTTGTCAGCTTCGGCTACCCGCTTGACGCGGGGCAGCATGCCTGGGTCACCAGCATGCGCTCGCCCTTGTTTCAGTGCGTGGAAACCAAGTATCGCCTGGAGTGGATGGAAGACGCCGGCGAAGATCTCCGGCGCTCGGCCGAGCTGCTGCGCGACCTGGTGCAGCGCTTGCAACCCGACATCCTCCACTCCAACCAGTTCGCGTTCGGCGATCTTTCCAACCTGCTGCCCGTGCTCGTGACCGGGCACAGCGATGTGCTGAGCTGGTGGTCCGCCGTTCACCGCGAGCCCGCCCCCGACAACGGCCGCCTGCGCGCATATACCGCGATCGTGCGCGGAGGCCTGCTGGCCGCAACCCGTCTTGCCGCGCCAACCGCATGGATGGCGCGAGAGCTTCGCGAACAGTACGGCATCGATCGCCCTATCGAGGTTGTTGCGAACGGCCGCTCCCCAGAGCTCTTTATCCCGGATCGCCCGAAGCGTCTGCAGGCCATCACCGTGGGCCGTGCGTGGGACCCGGGCAAAAATGTAGCGCTGCTCGAAAAGGTAGACGTGCCCCTGCCCTTGTATATTGCGGGCGAGCCCGCACCTCCCCACGCCCCCGCGCACATCGCCGGAGCTTCACCTGGATTCGGCAGCGATGGGCTTACCTATCTCGGCAAGAAAAGCGCTGGGGAACTGCGCGAGCTGTACAGCCGCACCGCCATTTACATCGCGACCTCTCGCTACGAGCCGTTTGGACTGGCCCCGCTCGAAGCCGCGCTTTCCGGCAGCGCGCTGGTGCTCAGCGATCTGCCGACCCTGCGCGAAATCTGGGACGATGCCGCCCTGTTCTATCCCGCCAGCGACGCCAATGCGCTGGAGCGTCTTCTGCGCGGTCTTGCCGAGCAGCCGGAAAGTATCAAGCTGCTCGCCAAACTCGCATACCAGCGCGCACGCACCCACTACACCGCATCTGGCATGGTCGCCCGGCACGAGTCGCTCTACGGCTCGCTCGCCCGCGTCAACGCCGCATGAATCTGCGTCGCATAGTTTATTGCGCGCACTCCATCCGCTCCGACTGGAACAACGGCAACGCACACTTCCTGCGCGGGTTGCTGCGTGGTCTCCACACGCTCGGCCACAGCGTCACCGCGTTGGAGCCGGAGGATAGCTGGTCCTACACCAACCTGCTGATCGAGGGCGAGCGCGGCCGGCGCTCTCTCGCGCAGTTCGCCGCCACCTACCCAGAGCTTGACATCCGCACGTATGCTGACGCCGGCGATGCCGTCATCAACGACGCCATGCGCGAGGCCGACGTCGTCATTGTGCACGAGTGGAACGAGCCTGCGCTGATCAATCGGGTACTCTCGCTGCGCGCGCAGCACGGCTTCCGCGTGCTCTTTCACGACACGCACCACCGCGCTTCCTCCAGCCCCGAACAGCTCGCGAGCCTTCGTATCGCGGAGTTCGACGGCGTGCTTGCCTTCGGCGAAGCCCTGCGCCGTATCTACCGTGAGCGCCTGGGCGCGACGCGTGTGTGGACCTTGCACGAAGCCGCCGATACCTCTGTATTCCAGCCGCAGCCTGGTGCGAAGACCGATCGAGATCTCGTGTGGATCGGCAACTGGGGCGATGGCGAGCGTACCGACGAGCTTGCGTGTTTTCTGCTCGAGCCGGCCCGTTCTCTCCCCGCTCACCGCGCCCTCGTGCATGGCGTTCGCTACCCGGCAAGCGGACTCGCCGCGCTCGCTGAAGCGGGTATCGAGTACGGCGGTTACCTCGCCAATCTTGACGCACCCGCCGTCTTCGCAACCGCTGCCTCTACCGTCCACGTGCCGCGCCGGGAGTACGCCGACGAGCTTCCCGGCATTCCGACGATCCGTGTTTTTGAAGCGCTCGCCTGCGGCATCCCGCTCGTTTCCGCCCCTTGGAGCGACGCCGAAACGCTCTTCGGCCCGCACGATTTTCGCTGGGCCCGCAACACAACCGAGATGACAAGGGCAGTGCACGAACTACTGCAAGACTCATCCGCACGCGCGCAGCAAGCCGCCGAAGGTCTCGCGACCGTGTGCGCCCGGCACACCACGCTCCATCGCGCAGAGCAACTGTCCGGCATCTTCGACGAGGTGCTCGCGTGAACGTTCTCGCTTTCGGCTCCTCGCTCCTTTCGTCCTACTGGAACGGCGCGGCCACCTACTATCGCGGCATCTACCGCTACCTTCACGCGCTCGGCTACACCGTCATATACGCCGAACCGGATGCGTTCAGCCGCCAGCAAAATCGCGACTACGATTCGCTCCCTTACGCACGCTCGCTCGTGTACCAGCCGGGCGAGTGGGAGGCCGTTCTACGCGAGCTCGCCCCCTCCGCCGACCTGCTCGTCAAGCACTCCGGCGTCGGCGTGGATGACGCGGCGATCGAAGCGGCGCTGCCCGGCTACCGTGCTCCCG
>CAXTYP010000184.1:0-5682 GCA_964248435.1 uncultured Acidobacteriaceae bacterium
TTACGAGGCGAATTCGTCACGCCCTCTACCGCGCCCGAGGAAGGCTCCCGCCTCGCCGGCCTCCTGCTGCGTGACGGTCGCGAAGTCCACGCCCACGCCACCGTTCTCACCACCGGCACCTTCCTCAATGGCCTCATCCACTGCGGCGAACATCAGTACACCGCCGGACGAGGCGGCGAACCCGCCTCGCTCCTGCTTGGTGAGTCGTTAAAGGCACTGGGCTTACGCGGCTGCCGTCTGAAAACCGGCACCCCGCCGCGCCTCGATGGCCGCACCATCGACTGGTCTCGCTTCGAGGAGCAACCCGGCGACGGCGAGCCCACCCTGTTTTCTTTTAAAACCCGAGACTTAGCGCTCCCGCAGATCTCCTGCCACATCGCCCACACCACCCCCCGCACCATGGAGCTGATCCGGGCCAACGTCCACCGCTCGCCCATGTACTCGGGCGCCATCGAGGCCATTGGCCCTCGCTACTGCCCCTCCATCGAGGACAAGGTCGTCCGCTTCCCCGACAAGGCCGGACACCAATTCTTCCTTGAGCCTGAAGGACTTACGACCGATGAGGTCTACGTCAACGGCATGTCCACCTCGCTGCCCGAGGAGGTCCAGCGCGAAATCGTTGCCTCCATCCCCGGCCTAGAAAACGCGCGCATGCTCCGCCCCGGCTATGCCATCGAGTACGACGCCATCGACCCCACCGAACTTGACCGCAGCTTAAAGGTCAAGCGCTTCGAAGGCCTCTACCTCGCCGGCCAGATCAACGGCACCTCCGGCTACGAAGAAGCCGCGGCCCAAGGTCTAATGGCCGGCATCAACGCGGCCCTGGCAGCCCGTCAGCATCTCGAACTCCCGCCAAATGAGCATGTCGCGCCGAAGGCGACGAGCCCTGCCACAAAGCGGCCGGCTTTTCGGGAACGGGACAAAGTACCCGCGCAGACAGTTTTTACCCTGGATCGCACCGAAGCCTACATCGCGATCATGATCGACGACCTGATCTCGAAGGGCACCAACGAGCCTTACCGCATGTTTACCTCGCGAGCCGAATTCCGCCTGCACCTGCGGATCGACAACGCAGACCGCAGGCTTAGTCCTCATGCACGCCGGCTTGGTTTAATTGGAGACGAGTCATGGGCCGGGTACGAAGTCAAACAAGCCCGCGCCGCAGCCTTGGCAACGTTGCTCGCCAGCCGTCGACCAGCACCCGAGGCCTGGACTGAGTTCCTGCCCACCTTGCTGGCAGCACACTCAGCCAATCTTCAGGAGGCGCGCTCAACCAACCTGCCAACCCTCGAGAACACCCGGGGCCTGACCTACGCCGAACTGCTGCGCCGTCCCGAGCTAACCCTCGAGGGCTTATGGCCCCTGCTTCGATCGCTCCTGCAAGGCGAGGCCGGTGACTTATTTCGGCCATGGCTTCAGGCCAGCTCGCCAATCGAGTTGGGGCAGCGCCGGATCGAGCTCAAGGCCATCGAAACCGAGATCAAGTATGCGGGCTACCTCGTTCAGCAGCGCCGCTCCATCGAAAAGCTGCGCGCCGCCGAGACTCGGCCCATCCCCACCACGTTCCGCTACGAGGGCGTCTCAGGGCTTTCCCGCGAAATGCAGGAAAAGCTCACCCGTGTCCGCCCCGCCACCATCGGCCAGGCCAGTCGCATCCCCGGAGTCACGCCCGCCGCACTCACCATTCTCAGCGTCCTTGTCAGCCGCGGTGCCACTTTAACCAACGCCTGATCCGCAGCGTAGCGGCAGCCTCGCGACTACGGCCGGCCCAGAAGCGACTTCTGGAAGCAGGCTAGCAAGTCCGCCGGGTCTCGGTATACTTCCACGCAGCCGGCCTGCAGCAGATCCGAGCGCTTCCACCCTCCGCACGTCAGGCCAATCACCAGGATTCCCAGCTTTCCCGCCGACTGCGCATCCCATGGCGTATCCCCGAGCGCCACAGCCTGCTCTGCCTCCAAACCTACCTTCTTCAGCGCGGCAGCAAAGATGTCGGCTTCCGGCTTTGAGGCCTTGGCGTCCGCGCTGCTCGCCGCCTCGTCCACCAGGTCTTCCATGCCCAGCAGCTTGCCAAAGGTTGCCAGGTCCTCCTGCTCGGAGGAAGTGGCCAGCGCGATCTGCACGCCGCTCTGTTTGACTCGCTCCAATAGCTCGTGAGCCTGGGAAAACGGTACGATCCGGGCCATGTAATCGCGGTGGAAGATTTCCTTCCGCAGCTCCTTGAGTGGCTTTTCCAGGCGCTCGCGGTCGGCCTCCGGTACAAACATCGGGATCACCTGGTCGCCGCCCTTGCCGATCTGCGACCAGCAATCGGCCATGCTGGTTTCGATTCCGAAATGCTCGAAAGCGCGGCGCCAGGCTTCAGCGTGCAAGGCGTTGGAATCCACCAGGGTTCCATCGATATCGGTCAGCAGGACTTGGGGCATAGCTTGTAGGATGCCGGTTCCGCGTTCAAGCCAGCCCATAGCTCGCGTCGAAGGCAGGCCGTTGTAACCTAAAAGGGTTATGAGCTTTCCGATCAAAACGTGTGTTATTTGTTCCGAGGATTTTGAGCTGCGGCCCGGCAAGCCCGGCTTTGCGAATCGCTGCCCGGAGTGCACCGAGCAGGAAGCCGAAAACGCCGCCTCCGGCAACCTGGCGGCCGCCAAGGCCGATGCCGGGCTGAACGAAGCCCGGCGAACGGCCATGCGCGATTTGCTCTACCACAAGGACAGCTAAGCCGCGCCCACCCCCGTCGCCTACTCCGTCCCCAGCCATCCAAGATGGGCCTTGACCAGCACCGCGGTCTGGTGAGCAAACGGCTTGTAGGCTTCCGAGCCGTCGCCGGTCTCCTGCACAAACAAACCCTCGTCCTTGGTGTGGATCTGCTTCATGTCCTCGATGTAATACGCGTCGAACTGCGCTGCTGGCACGGTCTTGAGCTTCGCGAGCCGCGCGGAGAACTCGGCATTGAGCCCCGGCTGAATCGGCACCCCGGTCTCCTCGGCAATCTCCTTGAGCCGGGCGTTGACGCCGGCGTGGTCATGGGCCTCCATCGCGCCGAAGTCCCGGACGACCGGAGTGCCCCCACGAGCCGCGGCCACCTGGCCCGCCTCGACCTCATACAACCCACCCTGCGACACCTTGCCGACGAATACCTTGTCGGCCTCGGACGCTGTGGATGCTGCAAAAGCGCTGAAGACCACGATGCCCATGGTGGTTGCTGTCAGTACGAGTCGGACGGTTGGTGCGATCTGCATGCAGGCTCCTTTGTGCCAAGTTGACGGACGTTGCCGCTTAATAGTTGCAAGGAAGTGGAACGAGCATTAGCCAGTTAAGTAAGCCAGCGAATTTAGACTATCCAAGCTTGTGGCCACCCTATTATGAGCTTTGCTCACATGTTTTGGCTACGGATAGAATGCTTGGATAAGTATTGCGGATCATTACTCGCGCGATCAATGTCACAAGAGGTAGCATCAATCTCACTTCATGAGTCGTGATGGGGTTGTCGGGGTCAACAGCCTGCGCTGATGGATCTTCAAAAGCATGAGCAATCTCGTTTCGCTTAACTCTTAATACCTTGTCTATAATTTGAGCAAACGACATTCCCCATTCGACCTTGGCAGGTAAAAGGTTAGCGAGAAAATTAGTATTCCAATCTACTTGCGCTGCAAAAAATAAGTTCTTCATCCGATTAAGAGCTTCTGCTTCGCTAGTAGGCAACCCGATTGTACCCTGGGGGCTTATCTGTCGCGTGGTCGTTAATGTTGATCATTTGCGCGGCCATGTCAGGAGAGGCCTTATGTTTTCTGGCAAGCCGACCACTTCGGTAGCACCATCTTGTATCCGTGAGCATACAAAATTTGGTGGGACACGGTACTGAGACAAGGGAAGATAGTGTAGCGATCTACAGCAATCCTCGTACAACTTCTTCTTGCCGCATGTACATAGAATAGCCATAGCGGTACCTCAGAAGTGCGATTAGCTCTACATGTCGACTAACCAAAAAGTAGTTCATGTGAAGACTAAGCTTAATCCCCACCAAACGCGAGGTTTTCAAACCGGGTGCACTTGCTTAGGTAAGCCAGGTGAACCGACCCCGTAGGCCCGTTCCTCTGTTTCGCGATAATGATCTCGGCTTTGCCCTCGGTTTCGGGGTCGGGTTGGCCGTTTTCGTCCTTGTTGTAGTAGCTTTCGCGGTGGATAAAGGCGACGACGTCGGCGTCCTGCTCGATGGAGCCGGATTCGCGGAGGTCGGACAGCATGGGCTTTTTGTCGCCGCCGCGCTGCTCGCTGGCACGCGACAGCTGCGACAACGCGATCACGGGCAGGTCGAGCTCCTTCGCGAGCGCTTTCAGGCCGCGGGAAACAGCGGACACCTCCTGCGTGCGGTTTTCGTAGCGCTTGCCGCCAGCCCCGGGCGCACCCAGGGCGCTGCCGCTCATCAGTTGCAGGTAGTCGATCACGATCAGGTCGAGCCGGCCGTGCATCTGGCGCAAGCGGCGGGCTTTCGCGCGCATTTCGGTCAAGGAGATCGCAGGCGTGTCGTCGATAAAGATGTGCGACTCGGTCAGGCGCTCCAGCGCTTCGGTCAGCTTTTCCTGGTCCTCGCGGCTGGTGTAGCCCTTCTGAATCTTTTGCTGGTCGACCAGGGCCTCGGACGCGAGCATGCGGCGGAGCAGCGATTCCTTCGACATTTCAAGCGAAAACACGGCCACGACCGACCCGCCGCGCACCGCCGCATTTTGCGCAATGTTGATGGCCCAGGCGGTTTTGCCCATCGAAGGACGCGCCGCGATGATGATGAGCTCGGACTTTTGGAGGCCGGAGGTCATGCGGTCGAACTCGGTAAAGTGGGTTTCGAGGCCCGTGACCTCGCGATGGCCCTCGGCGAAAAGCTGGTCGATGGTGCCGAAGGAGTTGCGGACGATCTCGGGGATGGAGGCAAAGCCGCGCTGGATGCCGTGTTCCGTCACTTCGAGCAGCTTGGACTCGGCGTCGTTCAGGACTTCGAGCGCGTCGGTGCCCTGGTCGGCGGCCAGCGTGATGGCCTCGGAGCAGACGGTGATCAGCGACCGCAGAAGCGATTTGTCCTTGACGATGCGGACGTACTCTTCGATCGAAACGCGACGGGGCAGGTTTTCGGTCAGGGATGCGAGGTAGGCGACGCCGCCGACAGCCTCGATCTCCTTGTATTTCGAAAGCACGTCGCGCAGGGTGATGATGTCGACCGCACGGCCTGCATCGATCAGTTCGGCCATGCGCATGAAGATGCGCCGGTGCGGGTCGAGCGCGAAGTCGGCCGTGGAGATACGCTCCGCCGCTTCATTATAAAGGTGGTTATCGAGCAGGATCGCGCCAAGGATCGAACGCTCGGCATCGATGGCGGCCGGCAGGCCGCGCTCAAACTGGATATTCGGAACAGTCGCCATAGGTAAGCCTAGAGTACGCCGGGGGAAATCCACCGGCGCGCTCCAGGCTTAGGGTAATGCGGAAAACCGCCTGCGCGGCTTGCGGCCACTTCGTGGCGTGTGCTTGTGGATGCGTGAGACGCCAGGTATGTTACTCCCCCCCCCTGGGCGGGGCCGGGAAATTTATAACGACCCTCCGGAGCAACCCCCCCGACGAGGACCCCCCCCCTTTACGCGCTGGGCCCCAAAGGGACGCCCTCCCCCCTGGGGCAGGTTTGCCCATTCCCCCCCCACA
>CAXTYP010000185.1:0-5673 GCA_964248435.1 uncultured Acidobacteriaceae bacterium
ACCGGGTGCACCTGGTGGGCCGCGTGGACCACACCGACCTGCCCGCGGTGCTGCACTTGTTCGATCGCGAGCTGGGCGGCACCACGTACACCATCCGTTCCTTGTTTCACGATGAGCAACGCCGGGTCGTCAACCTGATCCTGAATCACACGGTCGCTGAGGCCGAGCGTAGCCTGGTGCGCTTGTACAACGATCACGCACACCTGCTGCAGTTCCTGAGCCAGACCGAAGTGCCGCGCCCGCAGGCACTCGCACTAGCCGGCAACTTCGCCATCAACATGAATCTGCGCCGCGCGCTTGAAAGTGAGCAGGTGAGCCCGGACGCGATCCGGGAAGCGCTTGCGCTGGCGGCGGCGAACGGCGTCAACCTGGAGCGTACCGAGCTCGGCTTTATCGCGGGCCTGCGTACAAGCACCACCCTGGCCCTCCTGGCAGCACGTCCCGGCAGCCTCGCCGCACTGGAACGGGCGCTGGCCATCGCGGAAGCGGTACGCCTGCTGCCCTTTGACCCAGGCATCTGGCAGGCGCAAAATATCTGGTACCAGATGGCGATCAGCAGGCTCCACGAACCCGCGAAGTCCACCCCTGACCCCTCGCCCGATCCTATTGCCGATCCGCGCATGTTCCAGGCGCTGGGCCGCGCACTCGGCATCTCGCAGCAGCTTGTTTCGAGCTTGTAAAACAGCTCGCCGTTCTACACCGTGAGCGGCGGCAGCGCCGGCCCGCGGGTCGTGTCCAGTCCGCTGACCGGCGGCAGCTGCACCGGCTTTCCAGTTGCGGCAGCTTCATAGATCGCCGCCATCAGTTTTTGATCCTGCAACCCTTCAGGACCGCCGGTGCGCGGCTTGCGACCGGTGCGCACACACTCGGCAAAGTGGTCGAGCTCCAACGCGAACTGGTTCGCCTGGTTCAGCGTGTACTCACTCGCCGCGGTCGCAATGCCTTCGCGGCGCTGCACGGTCAGCTTTTGCCCGTGATAGTCATAAGCATTGTCCATGCGGGCCCAGGCGTCCGATCCCATCACCTCCAGCTGCCGAATCGTGTGCGCGCTGTAAGTTGAGGTGCAGGTCGCAACCACGCCCGAAGGAAAGCGCAACGTGAACTGAACCAGGTCTTCCACTTCGCGAAAGCGCGGGTCATTGGCCGGGTTGTGAATCGTCGCCATCACGTCGACCGGCTCCTCGCCCAGCAGCGCACGCACGGTGTTCAGGTTATAAAGCCCAATGTCGGGCAGCGAACCACCGCCGGCTTCCTTCTTGTCGAGGCGCCATTGCGATGGCGCGGCCATGTTCTGCGTATTAATCGATTGGATCGCGCGAATGGTTCCCAGCTTGCCCGAGCGCGCCATGTCGAGCAGAAAGCGGTTGTTGTGCTCGTACTGAATGCGATAGGCGATCATCAATTGCACCCGAGCGCGTTCGCAGGCGTCGATCATGGCCTGACCGTCGGCGACGGAAACTGTCATCGGCTTTTCGCACAGTACGTGCTTGCCGATTCGAGCTGAGCGCTCCGTGTACTCGCGGTGCATGGCATTGGGCAGCACGATGTAAACCGCCTGCACTTCGGGGTTATGCGCCAGCTCTTCCAGCCGGTCATAAGTGTAAGTCTTGCTGATGCCGTACTGCGCCGCGACAATCGAGGCTTTCGCCGGGTCACCCGAGACCAGCGCCACGGGGCGCGCATGCTTGGCACTGCCGAAGGCCGGCAGGATCTCCTCAAGGGAGAGCCGGCCCAGCCCGATCACCGCAAACCCCACACGATGGTCCACCGGGTCGGCGTTGGGCGGGCCGCCCGAAGGCAGCTCGGTGATGGCGTTTTCCGGCGGAAACTCGACCTTCTGGCCTTGCGTCATGCCTCGGTCCACGGGTGCTGCGGGAACCGCCGGCGATGCCGCACCTGTTTGGGCGTCGGCCGCGGCAGTCGCCAGAAGGGCTCCGGCGAGCCCACGGCCTCCCTGCACCAGCAGCGTTCTCCGGTTTAGTTCCAGGCCGGGCGCGTCCATTTTCTCCATAGCGTGTTTCTTTCTCCAGGTCGTAGCTGGGTGTTCTGCTTTCGTTGGATGAGAGCTGCTTCCGTCGACGAGCAGTTGTCGCATGCCAGAACACTTTTTCGCTTTTGAATGGCGAAAGCCGGGCCTACTCGCTGCCCTGGGCACCCTCGGGGGCAGCGCAGCCATCCCATACGCCGTACAACAGGCAGGCAAAAGCCGGCCAGAAAGAAGGATTGTATGAACAACCAAAACTGGAAAAGCAGGATATTTGCGATTGGAGGCATCGTGGCGCTGAGCGGCGGCATGGCGCTGGCTCAAAATGGTTACGGCTACCAGGGGCAGTATGATGACCAGCACTGGGGTCACGGTCCGGACGGCTACGCCGACGCCTACCACGAGCAGGGTGGCCATCCCATGCTGGGCGCGCGCCAGGGCTGGGCGGCCGGGCAGGCACAGGGGCAAGCCGACCGTCAGAATGGCCACAGCTTCCGCCCCACGCACGTGGACACCTTTAAGCATGTACCGGAGTCGCCGCAGGGCTACCCGCGCGACCAGTTCAAGCAGGAGTATCGCGACGCCTTTATGAAAGGCTACGCCCGCGGCTACGGCCGGTAACCTTCTCCTGTCCAGCATGGAAGCGAGTCCCGCTTCTACACGGGGCTCGCTTCAGCTGCGTGCCGCAGGGATCGCGGCCTGCCTACCGGGCCAGCGTAGCCAGGGACTCTTCCATGGTGGAGTCCCTGGTTGAACCAGGGAATGGACTCGCAAGGGCGCTTGGTTTGCGCAGCCATCGATGCCCGATCGAAACCAGCAGCCAAGCTTGAGTCGCAACGCCGAACAGCACCAGGTCTACGACGACTTCATACCGGTTTGCCGGGGCCAGGACCATCAGGTAGAGCGCCGCAAACACAGTGATCAACAAAATCCTAACCAAGCCATTTTCATATTTTCGCAACATGTAATCCTCTCCGCGCCGATGTGGAGCTACAGTGCTCTATCGGCTGAAGACTCGGCAACATGAGCGTTGTCCTGATTCGCTTCGATTTGAGCGCCCGCTTTCAGGAACGCCAGCGCAGCGTAACCGGCCCGGCAAGCGGGTGCTTGCCCGTTCCATCCAACCGCGCCTGCTTGAGCGCGAAATACCAACGGGCCGGCCGGTCTGCATCGTCGATCAGCATCAGCGTCGGGTCGTAGCGCAACCCTTCGGCCTGCTCGACCATCGTCTGCCTGTCCTGGTCGACAAAACGTTTCGCAAACCATTTCGCAACTGCCGTGACGCCGGGCACAGCATAAAAGACGTTCCACGCGGCATGGACGTCGATGCGGCAGGCGCGGGAAGTGGTCGGCGTCACCGTGGTCAGGCTCGAAAACCACTTCGGCCCGCAGCGAATGGTCTCAATGCGCCGGTTGGGCAGCTGGAAATCAATGGTGGTCGTAATGGGCTCGCCGTACACGCCCAGAAGTTTGTATGGAGCGGAATTGCCGGACGGAGCATGCGCGGCCATACGAAACCCTTCGGGGATCGGCTCGAAATGCTTGCTCTTCTCGTGAATCGAGGCCGCCTTGCGCCACCACCAGCTCTGGTGAACAAAAGGCCCATGCGCCGGGTCCATCAAGCCGATAATGCCGTGGTCGACATTGCACGGCAGCTCGGCAGACAGGTGAGCCGAGCGAAAACGCTCGGAAAATTTCGGGGTTTCGGGCACAGGCGGCAGCTCGACATCAGCCCGCAGGCGCCCCGTTCCGGGCTCGGGCACATACACCCACGCGTAGCCGTCACGCTCCACGCAGGCGAAGCTGCCCGCGTAAATACGGCGCGGATCGAGTGTGTCGTGCGAGGTCAACGAAGGAATCGCCGTGCACTGGCCCGAGCCCGCCTGGAAACACCAGCCATGGTACTTGCACACCACATTTTCGCCGTCAAAGCGGCCCACCGACAGCGGGATACCCCGGTGCGGGCAAAGGTCGCGCATGGCCCACACCTGCCCGTCGCGGCGCCGCCCCAGCACCAGCGGAATGCCAAGCAGAAGGGCGGTCTCCATGCTTGTCCCGCGGAGCCGATCCGAGCGCATCGCCGGGTACCAGTCGTTAAAGATCAGCGTCGCTGGCGGGCCGACACCGGCCTGCGCCGGGTCGTTTGAAAGGGAAAGCAGTGGCGCCGAAGTGGTCATGCCGACCTCCATCGTAGCAAGCGGACGCGGGCGAAACTAGATGCGCTGCAGCTTTGATCCGGCGACGCGAAACCGCTCACCGCGCCATTCCACGGTGTTTCCCGCATAGCTCCAAACCCACAGGGCCAGTTGGAGGCAGTCGCGCAAGGGCAGCCAGACGAGATCGCGCAACACCTGTTCATCGCGCAGCAGGCCATAGCCGACCAGCCCCGCCACTGCGAGGCGGGCCGCCACGGCCAGCAGCAGCAGTGAAATTGTAAAAAAACTGCCGCCGCTCGCCAGCAGGGCCAGCAGCGCCCAGGGAACCGGGTGCGTGAAGGCAAGCCCGAAGTAATCTCGAGGCCGCACCGCGCGCACCGTACGCGCCCAACGGATCTGGTGGGCCCAGAACTCGTGGAAACGGTACGCCGGCACGGAGGTCGAGACCACCTCCGGGCTCAGTACCACCTGGTACCCGGCCGCGAAGACAAGCCGGCCCAGGTCGTGGTCATCCGCCAGCACGTCGGCCAGGGGTTCCAGCCCACCGGCACGAGCAAGCGACGCGCGGGTGACCAGCAGCGTGGAGCCCAGCCCAAAACGGAGCCCTCGATCCAGAAGGCGAGCCGTCAGTACACCGGAAAAAAAATCCGTCGCGATCGTCAGCGCTTCCAGCCGCGAGCCCAGTGTCGGACGGCCCGGCGGGTGGGTACGGCCCCGGTAGCCCGCCGTGACCAGGCCGGTTTGGGCGTCGGTGAATGGTGCCGTGATCCGCCGTAGATAGCGCGGGCCTACCGCAATATCGGCATCGCTGATCAGGATGTGTTCATACCGCGCATGCGGCAGCAGCTGATGGAGATTGCTCATTTTGCCATTCGTGCCCAGTACCAGCGGCGTTTCCACAACTTCAATGCGAATGCGAGGAAACTCCGCCGCGAGTGAGCGCAGCGTGGGTACGGCCGGGTCATCCAGGGTTTGCACGGCGAACAGCAGCTCAAACGGCGCGGGGTAATCCTGAAGGCAGTGCGAGCGCAGGGCCTCCTGGAGACCCGGGTCGAGACCCTTGACAGCCTTCAGGATCGAAACCGGCGGCGGCGCAGGGTGCTCCCGCGGAAGCGCCCGGGCCGACACACGAAAGGCTCGCGCCGCCCACAAACTAAGAGCGCAGTAGAAAATTCCCGCGACGGCGGGAAAGGCCAAAAGGGAAGTCGCGGAGACGAGAACGGACGGAGGCACGGCTTCAGTGTATGGGCGGAGTTCGTGCATCCAAAACCGCATATGCAGCCAAGACACCAGCACAGGAGCCCCGATGCTGCCGGTGACTGACCTTCAAATTCGCGGGGCGACTCGCGACGCGCCGATGGCGTTGGTTCTGCTTCACGTGTTCGGCCTGTCGAGACGGGAGTGGCTTGAAACCGGGATCGCGCTGGCTCCGCATTTCCGCGTTGTTTCCATCGACACGCCCGGGTTCGGTGACGCCGACAGCTTCAGCGGCTACTCCGTAGCCGGGATGGCTGATTATTTTGCAGAAATGAT
>CAXTYP010000186.1:0-5601 GCA_964248435.1 uncultured Acidobacteriaceae bacterium
GCCGAAACCTGCGCGGCGGCCTCCGCGGCACCCTGCGCGGCAGGCGCACCCTGTGCCGCGGCGCACTGGCCCGCACCGCCGGCCAGCAGCAAACCCGGCACTGCGGCCAGCAGCCATCCCGGCCACCCGGCCGGGGACCCGCGCCAAAGCCGCAACCTCAGTTCTTGTGCTTGTTTCACTGCCCTTATCAGTCCTTCAATCGCGACCACTCGCGTATCTCGGCGGCATCCACCACGGTCAACACCTTGGCCGTAAAGCCGCCCTTGCCGTCCGCCCCGGTCGCCGTCATGCCGTCCCCCACCTGCACGTCCGGGTAGGTAATGCTTTGGTGCCGCTTGCGAAACGACGTGTCTTCATCCACCACCACGCTGTTGATCACCCCGTCGGGCCGCTTCACCGTCAACGTGGTTCCCTGCTTCGCGGTCACCGTGCCGGCCAGCCAGGTTTTACCCCACTGCGTCCTGCGCCGGTCCAGCTCTGCCAGCTCCCCCGCGTCCACCACGGCCACGAACACCGCCCCCAGCGTATGTTTTTTTTGGTCCAGCTCGCCGCCGGCCAGCACCGTATCGCCGGGCTTGGCCGCGTTCGCCTGCGCCATCGCACCGCCCTTGACAAAGTGCGTGTTGGCTCCCGTTTCCACCTGGTAGACCGTGCCGTCGTGCACCTTCACAAACACCGAGCTGCCGGCAGTCCGCGCTACCGTGCCCCGAATCGCCTGCATGCCCGCGATGTCGAAGTTCGAGTCTTCCTGCGCAAGCGCAAGCGGGCCAGCCGCAAGGGCAAGCACCAGTGCGCCGCCACGCAACAACCCGCGTCCCCCTACCTTCGCTGAATCCTTCAATCGCATACAAAGTGTTGGAAAGACCCGCATTCAACAGACGAAATGCGTCGCGGAAAGACGCTTCCGGCGCGCGGCTTTCCTTTTCCTTTTCTTCTTAGTCTAGCCGCTCCCTTCTCCCAATTCAAAAACCCGTGCGACCCTGTGAACGTCCGGCATAGCAGCGCGGGCTCTTTCCCCTGCTAACGTAGAGAAGGGTTGAAGGGGAACCGTATGGTATCTGCTCCAGCGACACAGGCACCGCAGCGCCCGCAACAAACCTACCCGGACTTGCTCAATCGGCTGTGTACCGTGCGGGCGCAAAGCCTGGCGCTTTGCGAGCCGCTCACCCCCGAAGACATGATGGTGCAAAGCTGCCCCGAGGCCAGCCCGGCCAAGTGGCACCTGGCCCACACCTCCTGGTTTTTTGAAACCTTTCTTCTGCGCGAGTTTCTCCCCGGTTACCAGCCCTTCCACCCCGATTTCCTGTGGCTTTTCAACAGCTACTACAACTCCGTTTCTGACCAGCCGCAGAAAAAACTGCGCGCGTCGTTTTCGCGCCCCGGCATTGAAGCGATCCTCCAGTACCGCGCCCACGTCGATGCACACCTGCAAACACTCTTCGCCGAAGCTGGTGCCCCCGATGAAGCCGTGCGCCGCCTTACGCTGGGCCTCCATCACGAGCAGCAACACGCCGAGCTCCTGCTCACCGACATCAAACACGCCCTGTGGAGCAACCCCCTGCGGCCCGCGTATCGCACCGGCGCACTGCCCGGCGCGGACGTGGCGATGACCCGCCAGCTGACGGAGCAGTGGACGGAGCAAACGTGGATTCCGTTCGAGGCCGGCTTGCGCGAGATCGGCTTCCGCGGCGAAGGTTTCTGCTTCGACAACGAAGAACCGCGCCACCGCGTCTGGCTCGATCGCTTTGAGCTCGCCTCGCGCCCTGTGTCCTGCGCCGAATACCTCCAGTTCATGAACGATGGCGGCTACCGCCGACCCGAATTGTGGCTGGCCGAAGGCTGGGCCACCGTCGGGCGCGAGGGCTGGCAGGCACCGCTCTACTGGCACCGCGAAGGTTCCGCAAAAGAGTCCCGGGAAAGCGCAGGCAACGAGTGGACGATCTTTACCCTGGGTGGCGACCAGCCGCTCACCGCCCTGCTCGCCGCGCCTGTGTGTCACATTTCTCTCTTCGAAGCCGACGCCTTTGCCCGCTGGGCCGGACTGCACCTGCCCACCGAGGCCGAATGGGAGGTCGCCGCCGAAACGGTCTCGCCCACACCGGAAAACATGCTCGAAGGCGACTCGCTCCACCCCCTCGCGAACCCGCCGAAGCATGGTTTGCAAGGCATGTTCGGCGGCGTGTGGGAGTGGACCGCCAGCGCCTACCTGGGCTACCCCGGCTACCTCGCCCCGCCCGGCGCACTCGGCGAGTACAACGGCAAGTTCATGTGCAACCAGACCGTGCTGCGCGGCGGCTCGGTCGCTACGCCCGCTTCGCACATCCGGGCAACTTACCGCAACTTCTTCCCGCCCGGCACACGCTGGCAGTTTTCAGGCCTGCGGCTGGTGCGCCGCTAGTGCCGCGCTTCCCCGCTTCACTGTTTCTTTTCTTTCCCCCGCGTTCCCCTGAGGCCCCGTCAGAGCCATGAGCTTAGAAAAGAGCGCGGCCCCGTCCATTGGTTCGGCACGCGAAACCACCTTTGGAATGGAAGTACTGCAAGGCTTGAGCGCCAGCCCCAAAACCCTCAGCCCCTGGCTTTTCTACGACAGCCGCGGCTCGCAGCTGTTTGAACAAATCACCGGGCTGCCCGAGTACTACGTCACGCGCACCGAGCGCGCGATCTTTGCGCAGCACGCCGCCGATATCGCGCGGGAAGCCGCCGCTGGCAGGCACCTCGCGCTGGTCGAACTGGGCGCGGGCACCGCGAGCAAAACCGGGCTGCTGCTGCGCGCCGTTGCCGCGCAGCAGCCCGAACTCGACTACTACGCCATCGATGTTTCAGAAAGCGCGCTTGGGGAAGCGAGGCACAATCTCGAGCGCGAAATAGCCGGGGTCCGTGTGCACACCCGCGTTGCCGATTACACCGACGGGCTCGGCCGCATTGAATCCCCCGGCTACAATTCGGCCGCGCGCAAGCTTGTGCTCTACATCGGCTCGTCCATCGGCAACTTTGAGCCGCATGACGCCGCTGCCCTGCTGGCAGGGTTGCGCCGGCAGCTCGCGTCCGGCGACCAACTCCTGCTCGGGGCCGATCTCGTCAAGGACCCGGCCGTTCTTCGCGCGGCTTACAACGATGCGTCCGGCGTCACCGGGGCCTTCAATAAAAACGTCCTGCGACGCATCAACCGCGAACTCGGCGCGAACTTTCAACACGAAGCGTTCCAGCACGAGGCCATCTGGAACGCCCGGCAGTCCCGCATCGAAATGCACCTCCGCAGCACCCGCTCCCAAACCGTCGACCTGCCCGCCATCGAGCTCACCATCCAGCTCGCCCCCGGCGAAACTATTCACACCGAAAATAGTTACAAGTTCACCGGCCCCGGCGTCCGGGCCTTGCTGGCAGGGGCCGGGTTCAGCCTGCGCCATGCATGGACGGACGACCGCGGCTGGTTCGGCGTGTACCTGGCCGAAGCGGTTTAAGCATCCTCGCAAGGCTTACAAAGAAATAGCGCGACGCTGCGGTCTATGACGAACAGCAGTCACACGAACAATCGCCATTGGCCTGATCCCGTGTACGAGAACGGTTTAGCGCGGCGCTCCCGGCATCGCCGCCGCGCCCATCGCGGGACCCAGCGCCGGGGCCCCAGCCACCGCGCTGAAACGGGTGCGGGGAAACGCATCCGGGTAGTTTTTCTGGATAAATACGATCATGGCCTCGCGAATGATGCAGCGCAGATCGAACTGCTCGCCGGAGTTTCGCGCACTCAGCAGGCAGCGAATCTCCATCGTGTGTTCTGAAAGATTGGTCACCTGCAACGCCTTGATCTTGCGGTCCCACAACGGCGAAGCCTCGAGCACCCGCGAAAACTCCTCCCGCAAGGCTTCGACCGGCACCGAATAATCCACGTATAGAAAGGCCGTTCCCATCAGGTCCGAGTGCTCGCGCGTCCAATTCTGAAAAGGCTTCTCGATAAAGTAGGTGAGCGGCAGCACCAGCCGGCGATAATCCCAGATTGCAACCACGACATAGGTCGTCGTGATCTCTTCAATCCTGCCCCACTCGCCTTCAACGACCACCACATCGTCCAAACGGATCGGCTCCGTCAACGCGATCTGGATTCCTGCCAGCAGGTTCGAAGCGGAGGTCTTCGCGGCCGTCGCCAGCACCAGGCTGGCCAGGCCGGCGGACGCCAGCAAACCCGCGCCGTAGTGCCAGATCGCCGAGTCGCGGAACAAGGAAAGAATCAAACCCGCGTCGACCACCAGCAGGAGGATGATCGCGAGGCGGCGCATCAAGACCAGCTGCGTGCGCACCCGGCGCGCCTTCAGGTTATCGGCCGTGCTCGCGTCGTAGCGCAGCAGCACCGCGTCCTCAAACAGGTACACGCCCGACACCATCAACCAGCCCAGCGACATGAACCACACAATCGCAAAGGCCTTTTCAATCTCCCCCAGCAACGGCTGATCGATATCAAGAAACGGGATCACGATCGCGACCGCCGTCAGCAGCGTGATCGCAAAGGCAGGCCGCCGCAGCCGCCTCGCCACCGCGCGCAACAGCGGCGATGCCTGGACATCGCGATGACGAAAGCGCCCCAGGATGCGAAACACCAGCGTATGCACCGCGGTCCCGATCGTCAGGGCAACACAGATCGCCACAATGCCCAGCACCAGGGTGTGCACATGCGCATGCGGCGCAGCCGCTGCGTGCTCAGCCACCGCCGGGTGCACCGGCGTTTCAGAAACCTTCACTCACCCTCCGCAGATCCACGACGGTACTCGCCGCCCTTGCCGCCCCGTTTGCGCAGCAGCTGCACGTTTTGAATTTTGATGCCCTTGTCGAGCGCCTTGCACATGTCGTACACCGTAAGCGCCGCCACGCTCGCGGCCGTCAATGCTTCCATCTCCACGCCCGTGTTGGCGCTGGTCGCCGCCGTCGCGCGGATCAGCACCCCATCCTCGACCACCGTAGCCACAACATCGAGAAACGACAACGGCAGCGGGTGGCACATGGGGATCAGCTCGCTTGTCCGCTTGCCCGCCTGGATCCCCGCGAAGCGCGCCACCTCCAGCGGGTTGCCCTTGGGGTTGCTCGGCAGCGCCCGGAGCACTTCGGCCGACAACGCCACAAATGCTTCTGCCTCCGCTTCGCGCCGTGTCGCTACCTTGTCACTCACGTCCACCATGCGCGCCGTGCCGTCGGCGTCGTAGTGCGAGAGTTTCGACTCCGTCATCCTTCCAGCCTACCCCACGGCCCTCACGCCAGCAGCACCGTCACTGTCGCGCCATCATCCAACCCACGGGCGTCCTCAGGCACCACCAGGAAGCAGTTGGCGCGCGCCGTGCTCGCGAGGTCGCCCGAGCCCTGCCAGGCAATCGCCTCGACCGATGAACCCTCGATCGCATGCAAAAGCCGGGCCGGCAAAAAACGGGTCAGGCCCGGCTTACCCGCGACCGCGCCACGCAGCCGCGCCTGCGCAAACGGCGGCCGGTAGCCTCGCTCCCCACCCAGCGCCGCCAGCACCGGCGCCACCAACAGCGCAAAGCAAACGATCGTTGAA
Source organism: uncultured Acidobacteriaceae bacterium (assembly GCA_964248435.1). GTDB lineage: Bacteria > Acidobacteriota > Terriglobia > Terriglobales > Acidobacteriaceae > EB88. Next base: position 5,543 of record CAXTYP010000186.1, read on the forward strand.
ACAGGATTGCCCGGCAGCCCGAAGAACGGCAGCGCCCCTCCACGCAGGCTGCCGAACAC
>CAXTYP010000187.1:0-5561 GCA_964248435.1 uncultured Acidobacteriaceae bacterium
GCGCACCGAAGCCGCATCCTGCGATCGACACCCTTTTCACGCTCTACAAACGCCTATTCTCCCCATTCCTTCATGCCTTATCCCCCGCTGGCGGCGGTTGCGCCTACCAGCCCACCTGCTCAGAGTACGCGGCACTGGCTTGTGCCCAGCACGGGCTGGCGCGAGGGGCGGCCCTGGCTGGCTGGCGGCTGTTGCGGTGCAACCCGTTTTCGCGCGGTGGATGGGATCCGGTTCCCCCGCCCTCTGCTCATCGCATAGCACGGTAGCCGGCTTTACTGGCAAACGCCATGCACAGGTACCATAGAAGTGCACGCCGCACAGTTCCGCACCACGAGGAAGAACCACCCTTGGCAGAATTCAAGAATCCGAACCAGCAAAATACGGGCGGTCCGGCGGGATCCCCCGGCGGCTCTTCTTCGCTCCTGATGTACTTTTCACTCTTTATCCTGGTTTTCTTTGGGCTGCAATACTTCAAGCAAAAGCCCGCCCCGGCACCGGCTGCGCCACAGCATGCAGCCAGCACGGCGGGTTCGCCGGCAACTGTCAATACGGCGCCGCCCTCCAGCAGCCCGCTGATGGCCGCAACGGGGAGCGCACCTGCCGTGCAGTCCGCTGCGATCACACCGATCACGGTTGAAAATGCGCTTTACCGGATCACCTTTTCCAACCGCGGCGGGGAGGTTACGTCCTGGATCCTGAAGAACTACAAGGATGACACCGGCAAGCATCCGCTGGACCTGGTGAACCAACGTGCGGCGCCCCGGTCGGGCTTCCCCTTATCGCTTTATACCTACGAGCCCGCGCTGACCGCGCAGCTTGCGACGGCGCTTTACGTGCCTTCAAGCACCGCACCCACGCTGCCCACGCCCGGGTCGCTCACGTACACCTACGCCTCGGGCGGGCTCAGCATAACCAAGACCTTCACATTCGACAACACGTATGTGATTCATACCCACGTTTCGGCGACCCGCAATGGCGTGCCCATTGCCGCGGCGATTGCCTGGCCTTCCGGCTTCGGCGACCAGCAAACACTGCCGCAGTACGCGGGCAGCACGTTTGACCTGAGCCAGAACGGCAAGCCCGAACAGGTGGAGATCAAAAAGGTGTCGGGTGGCAACACGCTGCGCGGCAACTACGATTGGGCCGGCATTTCGGACCTGTACTTTGCTTCCATCTTTCTGCCGGATCACCCTGCTAACAGCAGCTTTGTGACTCTCCATACCGAGGTCGATATTCCGCGCAACCTGAAAAAAGCGGATGACCACGAAACCATGCCGGCCCCGGTGCTTGGCGCGGCGCTGGCTGACACGAGCGGCACGCTCGATGCAAGGCTGTTTGTCGGCCCCAAGACCCTGTCCGCCTTGTCCGCGGTCAAGGGCACCGATGGCGGCCCCAGCCTCGATAAAATCGTGAGCTTCGGCTGGTGGTCGGTGCTGGCGCAGCCGTTGTTTCTGCTGCTGCGTTTCCTGCACAACCACATCGTCGCGAACTGGGGCTGGTCGATCCTGATCCTGACCGTGCTGCTTTCGCTCGTCACCCTGCCGTCGCGTGTTTTCATGATGCGTTCGTCGCTCAAAATGCAGCGCATTCAGCCGCAGATGGATGCCATCAAGCAGCGCTACGCAAAGTACAAAGCGACCGACCCGAAGCGGCAGGAGATGAACCAGGAAATCTTCAAGCTGCAAAAGGAGAATGGCGTCAACATGTTCGGCTCGTGCCTGCCCATGCTGATCCAGTGGCCACTGCTGTTTGCCTTTTACCGCATGCTGTCGAACGTGATTGAGCTGCGGCAGGCGCACTGGCTCTGGGTGCCCGACCTTGCGTCGCCCGACCCTTACCACTTGCTCCCCATTCTTTTTGTCGGGTCCATGTTCCTGGTGCAGTGGCTTACGCCATCACCCGGAGTTGACCCGCAGCAGCAACGCATGATGGCTCTCACCATGCCGGCGGTGTTCGGCTTCATGACCTGGTCGATCGGCGCGGGCCTCGCACTGTACTGGGCCGCTTCAAACCTGATCGGGATCCTGGTGCAAATGGTGATGAACAAAACCGCCATGGGTCGCGAAATGCGTGATATTGCGCAGCGCCGTGCCGCAAAGAAAAACGGAAAAACAATCAACGCGCGCATTGTTAATCCTAAAAAGGCATAAGCTGCACGGCTGAGCCACGGCTGTAAACTGGTTGGGTGCCGATCCCCGATCACAAAGCCGCTGCCGAAACTCTGGGTGCGTTTTTAAACCTGTTGACAGCAGGAGGCCACTTGCGGCTCCGCTACCGGATTACGGCGGGGAACGGTGCAGCCGACCCGCATGGGCTGGAGGCTCGCGAAATCTATGTGGAGCTGTGGGGACCTGACACAGCCCTGCTGCTGGAGCGCAATGGGGAGCTACTGCGCGCCATGGAACATGTTGGGGCCAAGCTGCTGCGCCTGGACAGCGAGGAACACGACAAGGTCTCCTTTGACGCCGAAGATTTTAAAGCACTGCGCGCGCGGGAACTGATTCTTCGCGCACAAACCGCTGCCGATACGGTTGCGCGGATGGGGCAGCCGTTTGCGTTTGCCCCCGGCAACTCGCGCGAGCGACGGCTGCTGCATCTCGCGCTGCGCGGCTTCCCTGCTGTAGAAAGCGAGTCGGTGGGTGAGGGAAGGCAGCGCGTGCTTGTGGTGTTTCCCTCGGGCTATGACCGTGCCATGTACGTACCGCCTGCGACACCGGTGCGGAGCGAGCGGAGCAAGGATGCACGCAGCGCAGCCGGCCGGCGGGACAGCCGGCGACACGACCGGCCCCGCTGAAGTTCCCCAGTGGACTCCAAGCTGCCAGAGCGTGACACCATCGCGGCCATCGCGACGCCGCCCGGCCGGGGTGGCATCGGCGTATTGCGCCTGAGCGGACCGGCGGCTCTTCCAATCGCAACTCCACTGCTCCGGCAACTGTCCGGCCCGTTGCAGCCGGGGCGCGCGCGTTTTTGCCACGTCGTAGAACCAGCAACGGGTGAAAAGCTCGATGAGGCGCTGGCGACTTTTTTCGCGGCACCCCGCTCCTACACCGGTGAAGACACGGTTGAAATCGCAGCCCATGGGTCGCCCGTACTGCTCGATCACCTGCTGCGCCTCACGCTGGCCGGGGGGGCTCGACTGGCGGCGCCGGGCGAGTTCACCGAACGCGCCTTTTTTTCGGGAAGGCTGGACCTGACGCAGGCCGAGGCGGTACGCAGCCTGATTGAAGCGGAAACGCTCGAAGGGGCACAGCTTGCCGCGCGGCAGCTGGGCGGGGCATTGTCGCGAGTGGTCGCGCCGCTCAAGGCAGAGCTCATAGGGCTTGTGGCCATTCTGGAGGCCGGCATCGATTTTGCTGAAGACGATACGCCGGTGCTTGCGGATACCGAACTTTTTGATCGTCTGGCGGCCTTGCACGAGCCTTTGCTCCAGCTCGCGGGCTCGTATGAACGCGGCCATCTGGTGCAAGCTGGGGTACGCCTGGCGATCGTGGGCCGCGCCAATGCCGGCAAAAGCTCCCTGTTCAATCGCCTGCTCGAGCGCAATCGCGCGATCGTTACAGCCGAGCCGGGAACCACGCGCGATACCGTACAGGAACGGTTGTCGCTCGGCGGCGTCCCCGTGGAGTTGATCGATACGGCAGGGCTGCGCGAGGCGGACAATGAGGCGGAGCGCATCGGCATTGCGCGATCGCGCGAAGCACTGGCGGACGCTGGACTTGTGCTCCTGGTCTTAGACAGCACCGAAATGCTGAGCCTGGAGGAGGAAGGGTTGCTGCAAGCGGCGGCGGATCGGCCGCTTCTTGTAGCCCTGAACAAAGCCGACCTCGTATACGCCAATGCAGATACAAGAACGCGTATCCACGAGCTTGCGCCCCGGGCCGCAGCTGTTGTGCACACTTCTGCCGTGAGTGGCTCCGGCGTTGCCGAGCTGCGGGCGGCGATGGTACGGCTGGTCACGCGCGGCCTCGCGACTGAACCGGCAACGTTGACCACTCTTCGCCAGCAGACCACCGTCACTGCGGCGGCGACGGCAGTCGCGGCTGCAGAGCTTGCAGCGCAATCACAACTGCCGCATGAACTCGTGCTGCTTGACCTTTACGGCGCTCTCCGCGCGCTGGACGATCTGACCGGCGCCACCACGCCCGACGATGTGCTGCGGCTAATCTTTTCCACCTTCTGCATCGGCAAGTGATGGCGCTTCCGAGCGGTGCCGAGCGCATCCTGTTTCAGCTGCTAATCCGCCACAATCATTGCGTTTTTCGTCCCTAAGTGTCCCAGGCAGTTTGACCCGATCTCGCATTAATCTTGTCCACGGGGGTGTACACTGCTCCGTGTGGACGAGGTTTTTACGTCTTGGTGGACAAGGGTGGGAACGAAGTGCCTCTGACGGATCTGCAGATCAAGCGCCTGAAGCCACGCGCGGACCGCTACGCCGTCAGCGACGGCCGGGGTCTGGCTCTTGAAGTGATGCCCAGCGGGGCCGCTAGTTGGCGATACCGCTATCAGTTCAAGGGCAAGACTGAAAAGGTTTCGCTCGGGCAGTATCCGATGCTGAGCCTGAAGGAGGCTCGGACGAAGCGGGACGAGATGGCGACCCTCGTGTTCCGCGGGGAATCGCCGGCGAGACAGAAGCAGCTTGAGAAGGTGGCGCTGGCGAACGCGTCCACAGTCCGGGAGTTCTGCGAGCGCTACTTCGCGGAGGTCATCCAGAAGGGCCGCAAAGACGCCACCCAGCTCCGACGCTACCTGGAAAAAGAGATCTATCCCGCGTTTGGTTCGGTCTCGATGCGAGAGGTGACCGCACAGGATGTGCAGCGGCTCGTCTTTCGCAAGCGGGACAACGGCTTTGAAGCGTCCGCAGCGCAACTGCGCAATCTGCTGAAGCGCATCTTCGACTACGCCGTCGTGTGTGGGCTGGTGACGATCAATCCCGCACACGCCACCCCGACTCGATTCATTACACGTGCCCGACCTCGAACTCGCGCGCTCTCTCCAGACGAGATCAAGTGCTATCTTCAAGGGCTCTACAGGGCCAACATTCGGCGCCAGTTCAAACTGGCCCTTCACATCATCTTGTTAACGCTTGTGCGGAAATCTGAGCTGCTGCATGCGCGATGGGAGCATGTGGCCTTCGAGGCCGGTGAGTGGCTGATTCCAGAGAGCCACTCCAAGACGGGCAAGCCGCATACCGTGTACCTCTCCCGACAGGTGCTTACGATGTTCGAAGAACTCAAGAATCTGGCGGGAGATTCGCCTCTCGTCCTGCACGGTCGAAGTAGCGAGACCCGACCCTTTGCACCCAATGCCCTCAACAAAGCTCTTGAGGGAATCAACTTTCCGATTGCGCCATTCACCATCCACGACCTACGCCGGACCGGATCAACACTCCTTCATGAACAGGGGTTCTCGTCAGACGTGGTGGAGAAAGCTCTTAACCACAGCATCGGCGGTATCCGAGGCGTGTACAACCGGGCAGAGTATGCAGAGCAAAGGAAGACGATGTTGCAGAGTTGGGCCGATTACGTATCCAGCCTGAGTGGGCCGCTTCACACATAAGGAGT